>JBFYTT010000303.1:0-3168 GCA_041300425.1 Roseiflexaceae bacterium | reverse complement strand
GGGTACGCTTTGAGCGTATGAATGTATTGATCGTAGGCTCGTTTGTGGACGTCGTAGCCGGTTTTGTCGCCGTTAACGGTGGCATCGAGTGCCCGCAGGAGCTGTGTCTTGACGGCATCGGGCTTACTGTCTTGGTCATGGATGTCGAGCACCATGGTCTCGATCCCCTGATCTGCATCCCCTTTGATGGTCGATAGGCGGTCATAGACGACCTGCGCGGCGGTGCTTTTTTCGGTGACAAACAACACGCTCATATTGCGGCGCAGTGCTGCGAAAATCAGATTCGCGATGGTCTGCGACTTGCCGGTGCCCGGAGGGCCCTGGAGGACGTACGTCTGCTTAGCAAGGGCGCGCCGAATAGCATCGATTTGTGAACTATCTGCGGGGATGGGCAGCTCGCTGGCGAGTTCATCGAGGTCGATGGTATCGATGGTGCTGTTCACCGGTGCCACAAAGGCTTGGTTCTGGCGGTTGACCATGTGGTCGATGAGGGGGTTTTTGATGTACGACTGCCAGTTATCACCGAGATCGCGCCAGAGTCGGTAGTTGCCGAAATCGAAGAATCCAATGACGCAGGTCTCGTCGACACGGAACGGGCGATCTTCTTCGGCGATACGCTCTTTGATATGGGCGAGCAAGCCTTGGACGTCGATACCGTGCTCGTCTTGGTCGGGGTTGCGCAGTTTAGGGAGCTCGAATTTGAGCTCGCGCGAGAGTTTTTCGAGTAAGGAAAAATTGGGCATAACCGGGCTCGATTCGTCGAGCAGAATGCTATACACATTGCCTTTACGGACCGCTTTGATGGTAATGGGGATGAGCAACAGCGGCGAACGGATTTCGCCCGGCTTGAGCGATGACTCGGGCGCGCGGGTCGGTTCTTTGGCTTCGGCTGCGGTATCGGGTGCAATATCCTGCTTCTGACGCTCGGTATTGCGGGTGGTGCGAGCAATCCCCTCGGTACTCCAGACCAACGAGCCGAGGGCGAGATACAGCTGATTAACGCCGGTCTGGTCGACGATGTTCTTGGCCGTGCGGACGATTTTGCGCATCACCGGCAGGTAGCGATCCGGGCGAACATGGGCAAAGACCAGCCCACGTGCAAGCAAACCGGCGACATCTGCAAAGTGATGCTCTTCGACCTGACCACGATCCGCGATGATCCGATTCATCCCTTCGTATTCGTCATCGCCTGGATAAAAGCCGAGGGTCAACGGTGCTTGGTTGAGCAAATCTTCGAACGTGTGCAAGCTGTTTTTGGGGATGGGGATTTGGACATACGCCGCGCGTTCCATACGGAAGTTGATGAGGCGATTGGCGAGGCTCAAATCGAGCAGTTGATTCTTCCATTGCACAATACGCCGCGGCACATTGAGCTCAGACTCGACATAGACTCCCTTGGTTTGTGTTCCCTGCACCACGACCGGACGATAAATCACCTTGGGCGGCTGGATGATGACGATCTCGCCCGATGCTTGTTGGACACGACTCGGGATGGGCGAGATATTGAGCGCCAGGCGGGCGTGCACCACATCGATGCAGACAGAATCGCTCGCAACGCTCAACGCACCGGCCTGTGTGACGCGCTGGTATGCCTCGAGTTGGCTGGCGACGAACCCAACGCCACGGGTAATTGCGGTTGTTTCGATGAGGGCAATCATGCCGGTGTCGATGTAATTCATGGCTTCGGACAAAGGGGTGACCGGTTCGGCCAGATTGCGGCCGACGCGCCAATACCCCACGAAGGCATGCCCGGGAATGACAAAAAGGATCGGATGCAGGCCGATCGACTCGAACACGGCAGCGAACAGAATCGCCGTATCGACACACGTCCCCTGCTTGCGTTCCAAGACAATCTCGGGCGTGCGGATGGTCTGAGCAGCTTGCCCTTCGATCCCGCCTATGAGTGCTTTTGCATCCCAACTCGCCGGTGGGTTGATGTAGCCGATGTTTTGTTGGAGTAATGCGTCGTAGATGGCGTGGACTTGCCGTTCGACCCCCGTTGGATCAGCCTGATACCCTTCGAACGAGTCAGCAGAACCGCTCGATCGCAAAATCAGGCGCGCCTGCGTGAGCACGTCCTCGATGACGGGGTGGTAGTGCAAGGCGTAGGCAGCCAAATTCGCGGCAGTGCTGTTTTTGGGGATATCCCAGGCCCATACCCGTGCAGGAACGACCAAAATCGTGGCGCTGCCACTGCCGATTATCGCGTCTGCATGGGTCAGAGTAACTTCGACCGTGCCGTGCTGAATCGACTCGATGGCCAGCAGGGTGTTGAGCGCGGCACCATCAAAGGTCGGCCTGAGTGCGCCTGAGGCATCGAACGCATCTGCATCAAAGCTATGTGAGCGACCCAACTGGTCGATGGTGACATTGATGGGGGCACACAAATCACCGGCGAGCGTGCGCACGCGGAGCTCGACCTGCACATCGCGCAGATACCCGGGTTGGGTCGATGAAATGGCAATACGAGTAATAAACGGGATCCTATTGAAGGCTTGTGCATAGCCAATATATGGCGTGGTGGTAATGTCGATGGAAAATTGCAGCGTTGGCGAAGCAGACATGGCGCACCTATTCATGTATACAGTGAATGCTCATAGTATAACGTAATAGGGCACATTGCTATTGCGATTCCAGACGGTCACACAGCTGTGTGACCGTCTGGAATGGAATCATCCCGTTCGAACTTCCAAATCGCCAACCCCGACAACACATAGGCCAGTGCGCCCAAGATCAACAGCGGGGTGAACCCATATGACGTCTGCACAAAGCCACTCAACGTTGCGGTGATGGCCCACCCGGCTGCCCACGTCATATTCCAAATACCCGAAGCAAAGCCGCGCTGTTGCGGATTGACCAGCCGCATCGTCAACACGTCGTTGAGCGAAATGATACAGCCGATCAAAAACGCCCGCAGAATAAATCCCGTCACTGCTACCCATACGACCGGTACCAGCATCATCAACAATGCGGGCGCAGCCGCGATGCGAAAAATACTAGACCACACCCGCAGACTGCGCTCGCCGATGTAGTGCCCGGCGGCCACTGCCCCGACACCCAAAGCGACGCCGCCAAAGGCCAGCACCGTGCCCACGTTTGCGTCGGTCAGACTGAGTTGATCGCGGAGGAAGAGCGTCTGGAACGGGAAGAACGTCCCGCTGCCCATAC
>JBFYTT010000301.1:0-3737 GCA_041300425.1 Roseiflexaceae bacterium | reverse complement strand
ATATGCGGGCGAAGAAGAACGTCTGAGTACTGGGTCCAGCAATGCATCGCAAAAACGACATCCCGCGCCGGTGCGCGGGATGTCGTTTTTGACGGGCGATCGGGGGTGACGTAAGATCAATAGATCACGATCGTACGTCATCATGAGAAAAGAGCTGCCCATGTCATCGCCACTGCTTATTCCACAGTCTCCATGTTTATCCATCCATGACTTTTTTCAGAAGTCCTATGCGGTGCCTGATTTTCAGCGTGGGTATGCATGGAAGGAGGAGCAGGTAAAGCAACTCTTGGAGGACGTGCACGAGTTTCTTGAGTCCGGCAGTCCTGTCTATTTGCTAGGGCAGGTGATAGTGTCTTATGGGTCAACAAGCGAGGATTATATCCTGGTCGACGGTCAACAACGTGTCACGACGCTCCTTCTGTTGTTGATTGCGCTACATAAACGGTTCATGCAGATCCCACATATGAATGTGAACGCTGGGTTGCAATTCACTGCAAGCCGACTAGCCGGACTCATTATGCGTGAAGTGCGTGGCAGCTCCGCTGACGGGCTTCGTGCAAAGGTAACAGTGGCAGCGGAAGGCGTCGCACTTGTTGAGGCATATATCCATAGTCGTGAACAACCTGATATCAACGGGTGGACCCGTGAAAACATCAAGGAGGCCTACGACACGATTAACGCATATTTGGATGACGAGTGGCCAAATGTTGTTGATATCCCAGAGCTGTATCAGAAGGTTGTCGACCGCATATTCATGGTGAGACTTGAACTCCCAAATACAGAGATGGCAGTTGATATATTCGAAAAAATTAATAATCGTGGTTTGGGGTTGAGTAGTGCTGATCTCATAAAAAACGTCATCTTCCAAAAAGTGAGTAACGATGCGTTCCTTGATAGCGTTTCTACAGATTGGGACACAGCAAATGCGACACTGTATCTCTGTAAGACGGGACGTATACGAAGCATTGAGTACCTTTTGAGAGCAATGATGTTTGCACTACGAGGGGAGAATGTATCTAACCGAGATATTCGAGATAAGTGGCGGGTTGAATTGACGGGCGAAGCAGAGTCTATTCGATTTGCGCGGTCACTTCCGGTACAGGCGACATATCTGAGGTCGATTGATATGGGGAAAACACCGCGTGGCGAAGATACTCGTGTCACACAGGGGTCGAGATATTTTGGCGCAGTCCAGAATTACCCTATTCTTTTAGCGGGAGCTCATTTGTCCAAAGAAAGTTTCGAAATATTGGGTCGATTTGTGGATGATAGGACCATATTGTCACTACTTGCCAAAGAGCGTCCTCAGGAATACGAACGATTGGTGCCTGCGTGGTGTCTTGCGGTGAGGATGCTTCCAACGCATGCAACGTACGATCAGATCCGCGTTGCTTCGGAGTGTGCTCACGGTGATTACGAGCGACTCTTGGCAATGCTTCGCCTAAACATAGGGGGGTTGCGGACTCGACGAAGTAATGACAAGAAGCGTATTCGGTATATTCTGGCACGCATAAGCCGAAAAATTCAAATTGATGCTGCTGTAGCTGCTGTACCTGAACTTTCTGCGATGCTGTATGCCAGCGCAGCGACAAAGGCTCAATCAAAGTTAGGGTACGACATTGAACATATCAACCCTATGTCCATCTACGGCGGAAATGAACTTACGGATAGCATTGGGAACTTGGTCCTCGCGCACCCTGTAGATAATCGCGACGCGCGCAATATTGATCCAATTGCCAAGAAACAAGTCTATCAGACTTCTAATCTAGTCCTCACGCAATCCCTTTGTCACATGGAAGAGTTGCTTCTGAGTGGTACGCAACGAACAGTGGTCCAACAAATACAAGAAAAAGCCCCAGTGAATCTTGAAAGCTGGGATGATGCGTCAATATTGTGTCGTGCGACGTTGTATTGCGATCTTTTGATTGAAGACATGGCATATAGGCGATAAGTTGACGCAGACATGAGCAATCTACCAATCTCAAATATGAGATTGGTAGATTGTTATGCAATATGCGTGTTGCTGTCGGTGTTCGTTGGGATGAACCGCTTAATGTCTTGTTTTTTGTGCACATAATCGCAACAGTGTTTTGATGACTTTGTACCTGATAAAACGTTGTCATGCTAATATTTTCGAGAAGAATGCACAATAACTGGCTTCCCGATTAATTGTATTTGGGACTTGATTTTTGAATCAGCTCACTTTTGATTGCTCTTTCTGGCTGTCAACTCGTTGATTCTGTACTGCTGTCGCAATAATCGCCAGATTGATCGAAGAATCGAGTTTGATTAGTAGTTCGTCTCGTTCTCGCAAAAGTCTGTATCCGGCTTGGAGCGATTGCCACGAAAAGCTAACTCCAAGTAAAGTGCCAATGACTGGGGAAAGAATAAGCAGAGTGAAATTCCCTATCAGGCTATCCGAAGGCACCCACCCGAGCAAGGTGTGGAAATAATTCCATTTGAAGTAGTTCATCAGTCCAATCCAAACAGTGAAAAGAATAACTGATGTCAATTTGGCAAGTGCGAATGCAAAGTAGATTTTTGCAGCCGACGAAAGCCGACGAGTCTCGAGTCGGAGCCCGTAATAGTTATCCTTCCGAGGTTCATGATTGCTTGCATATGCCTTGTAGTTTTTCGGCATATACTGTGCCCACCATGAGATTTCATCAAACGAGTCCTCATAATAATTGTACTTAATTTGCTTCAGACATCGAGGACAATTCGTAGTGCCATAGCTTGCAATGTTGTTGCATGATGTACAGATAACTGTGTTTTGATTCTGCATGTGGACTCCGTTCATACGCATGTGGTGACAACAATGTACATACTATATCATGATAACGTAAATATATCTTTTGGTTTTTGCTCACAGAAAACACACGCTGCTATGTTTCTGCATGCAGCGTGTGCGTAGAAAAAACTTACCTACTACAAACTCGCGGTCCCCCCTGCCGGGATCGTGATGATGCCGCTGGGCAACACAATCTCACCACTGATTCCCGCCGGGAGGGTGACTTTGCCACGCATGACGCCGTTATCACGCCAAAACGTCGATTCGACATGGCCTTGGGCAAACGGTGTGATCGCATTGGCCCGTTGCAACGGACCAAGTTGCGGAGTGATGCGCAGATGTGTGGCACCGGGCGTCGCCGGACGTATGCCGATAATCGTCGCATGGTAGTGAAACAACGGATGCGACCCCCAGGCATGACAATCCGAACGCGTCGGTTCGGGCATTTCGACGGTCGTCGTCAATCCCTGTGCAGGCAAATCAAACCAGAGTTGCATCCGATCAATGAGGAGATCAATGGCACCAATGACACGATATGCCTCGAATAGATAGTGACTAAAGTAAATCGTCGTGCGTGCCAATTGTGCGTCAGAACGCAGTGCATGCTCCATCGCGGTGCAGTGCGGTGCAGGTGCATACCCGCTCAACAGCGCTAAGCATTGCGCGTGTTCGCTGACCAGATCCTCGCCGGCAGCTTCGCGGTAGACACCACGCTGTGCATCCCAGAGCGTGTCGGCCAGCGCGTGTGCGATTGACTGTGCGTGTGTGCGCCAGCGCTGGGCCATCAGCGCTTCACCATAGTGATCCTCGAGGTCTGCGGCGAGATTGAGGGTGTAGACGATATGCCAATTGAGTGTCGCACACGGCTCACGGTCGGCATGCGGTGGCATCCCTCCATCCCAGCCCGGGACCCAGTCGATGAAGTTCCACCCCGCTGGTGGGGCAA
>JBFYTT010000298.1:0-3101 GCA_041300425.1 Roseiflexaceae bacterium | reverse complement strand
GGCATAGATCATGCTGCCGGCGGCGGCGTATTCGAAGCCCGTCATGACCTCGTTGAAGTAGGGGAACGGCCGTTGCGGCCGGTTGCCGCGGGGGTACGACGCCATCAGCAGGGCGGTCTCGTCACCCAACACAAAGCTCCGCATGTGGTTGAAGTGGTCTTCGAAGCCCACCTTGCGGTTGTGCGTGTAGATGCTCTGGAGCGTCGTTTTGAGTTGCTTCGCGGCCGTCAAATTGCCCAGTCCACTGATGGATGCCAGATATTGACCGACGAGCTGGTCGACCAAGCAGCCGTCGCCGAGCTGGAGCTCGGGATTGCTGAGGTCAGACGCACCCATCACCATGTGGCGGATGCCGGGGGCGATGTTGGCTGCATCGCCCGGCGGCCGGATTTCGTGGCGGTAGTAGTCGCCGTTGAACAGATTATCTTGGCTCCAGTCGCGGCCGGCTTTGTAGAGGCGCCAACATTCACGGGCGAAGTCTTTGTCGTCGACGGCGCGGGCCATTTCTTCGGCGGCACGCAGGGCGGCCAGGTACCAGAACTGCATCTGCGGATTGGGGCCGAAGTACTCGACGTCCATGGTGTTGTGCTGGCAGCCCTCCATCACACCGTCGCGGTCGCCGTCCCAGCCGTTGGGGATCCAGGCAAACGACAACGCCGCTTTGGCCTTGGGGTAGAGTTTGGCGAGCCAGCCGGTGTCGCCGCTCAGGCGCCACTCGCGGAAGAGTTTGACAATCGTCCCCATCTGCCCGTCGGCTGCAGCGGTAGGCCAGGCTTGGGCGTTGGTGAGTGGCAAACCAATGCGGAAGCTCATGAACCCATCGTCGCGGGTGGCGTGCAAGAATTCGTTTTCGCGCATGATTTTGGCGAGTGGACCAAACAAAAACGGCGTCGCCTGCTCGTAGTTCCACACATGCGTACACGACCCAAAGCACGATCCACGGGTATTGTCGTTGCCCTCCCAACCATAGAACCGCCCATCGGCAGTGCGGAAGGTCGTCTGACTGCGGAGCGTACTCAGATTGAACAACGCCGCCTCGATCAACGGTGCGGGCAGGGTAGCGCTGGTGAGCGCATCGACGAATTCGTGGGTGCGCTCGGTCAAATCTGCCAGACGCGGGGTCGTTTTGGTCAATACATCCCAGGCGTCGGCGTATTGGGTCGTGTAGTAGTTGCCTACCACGGTGTCGGTGTATTCGCCGAAGTGCATCGCGCCGTACTCTTCGGAGCGCCAGGCCATCCGCTGCGGGAAGTGCCAGCTGAGCAACAGGGTGACTGTCGCCGTGCCGTGCGGCGCCAACGTCTGGTGTTGGGCAATCGAACCGATGGGTTTGAGTGCAGCGGATTGGCGCGGTTCGAGGCGCCCGTCTTCGCGAAAATCATCCCAGAAGTCCAGTAACGAATCGCCCCAGGTATAGTCCGCCCAGCCGGTGCGCGTGGTCACGTCGGTTGCATCGAGCAATGCCAGCGCCAGCGTCCCTTCGAATTCGCTCCCGGCCAAGGCAGGTGCCGGTGCATAGGCAAGCCCGTGCAGGCGTGGTGCAGTGCGCTCGGCGATGGTATTGCGCTGGGCGGTTTTGTCTGCCTCGCTGTGGGCAAAGAAATCGTTGAAAATCGCCGACCCATACGCCCCATTGGCGGGCGAGCTCCCGATGAAGTTCTGCAGCGCGGCCACGAAGTCGAGCTGGAGCGCATCGGCGCTCGTGTTGGTGAAGGTGTAGGTCAAAATGGCAATCGGAATCCCGCTGTCGTCGGCGTTGGGTGGGGTCAGCGGGTTAAAGGCCTCGAGCATCACGTTCACCGGTACGGCGGGGTCGCTGAGATGCACGGTGCCAAACGGGTAGCTTGTATCGAAGCTGGCCGTACGAAAGCGCGGCAGGCCGTGATGGGCGACCGTCGCGCCGAATGCCCCTTGGTAGTCCGACAGTTCCAATGGTCCCTCGAGCGCTTTGACAATGGGGTCAGCCCCTGGCGCTTGGATGCGCACGGCCATGAAGGCCGTGTCGGGGCGGAACCCTTTGGCCGGCCGATTACCTACCTCCCAATCGCGCAAATCCCCCCGCCCGCCCAGCGAGACGGTGCCGGTGCCGATGCCGCCGATGGGCATGGCGATGTTGCGCAGATGTGCGCTGTCATACTTCTGTACGGGTGTGCGGGTAGTGCGGCTCATTGCAGTGTCTTTCGTTTTGGTGAAGTGTTAGGCAGTGACGTGTGCGTGTTGGGTTGCATCGTTACTGGCCACGAGGTTCCTGTGGAGTGCGTTGATGGGACATGGATGCCGTGTCTTGCTCCAGCGCGGACAATTGCCCCATTGATCGTAGGAATTTCGCTCGGACGGTCACGCAAGACATCAGAGAAGGTCGTGATACGGGAGGCTGATGCCCACAGCCTGCGCGACCAACGAACCCATGGTGCCGACGCCGATAACGGCGATATGCAAGCGATACCTAGGCTTTCTGTTCTTTTGTGAGGCGTGCAATCATGGCCGCATCGATGGGAAAGCTGTTTTCGGCGCCAGGGAATGTGCCATTCAGGACATCCTGATGGTATTGTTGCATCCCTTTTTTGATAAATGCCCCTGCATCTGCATAGATTTTGCCGAATGGTAGTCCAAAACCGGCAAACATACCAAACATCTCGTGGGTGACTAGCACTTGGCCGTCACAGCCACGACCGCCGCCGATGCCAATGGTGGGCACGGTCAAGATGCTGGTAATATAGGCGGCCAAATCGGCAGGCACTGCCTCCATCAACACGCACCAGCAGCCAGCAGCTTGCATCGCGAGTGCGTCGTCGACGATACGTTTGGCGTGCTCGTAGCTCTGACCGCCGATGACGTTGATCCCGCCCAGCGAAGCCGCGGTTTGTGGGGTCAACCCGATATGGCCGATAACGGCGATACCAGCGTCGACGATAGCTTTGGCAACGGGAGCTTGTTTGGCAGTGCCTTCGAGTTTGACACAATCCACACCGGCTTCTTTGACCAGACGACCGGCGTTACGGATGGCCTCGGCGTGGTCTGCTTGATAGGACATGAAGGGCATGTCGCCGACAATCAGGCAGCGGGTGGCGGTGCGCCCCACCGATCGTGCATGCATCACC
>JBFYTT010000266.1:0-2651 GCA_041300425.1 Roseiflexaceae bacterium | reverse complement strand
CGACATGGTGGCAGCCCGTAAGCTGTGGCATCAACGGGCTTGGGGTGGCTACAAACTCGTTGCACAACCCAGCACGTCAGCACTCACTGTGCTCCTCGACGACGCGCAGCATACCCTCCATCGCAACGATATGACCTTGTTGCTCACACTCATCGACGGTGAGGCAGCAACACTTAGATTGCACATCGCCTCCCTCGACCGCATCATGATCGGCACAATCACTGGCAACATCTGGCCAAATAGTATCAACAGCCAGCTCGAAATAGTCGGCGTGCCCCCCCATCTGCTTATCCCGATGGCGACCACCTATACCAAACTGCAGCATCGCCGCGTGTACAACCATGCAGGTACACACTGCGCAACAATAACCCTCGAACACGGCTATCTCGACAACCCAAGCGCCGGCACCGAGGTGTCGCTCGTACACCTAAGCGCAGTCCCGCCATTCACCGACTCGGCCATGCTTGACCTCAGCAACACCATCCAACAAACCATCGCCTGCGCACATGCTGATGACCGTGCGACCACGCTACGCGCAGCCACCAACGTTGTGGTGCAGCAGCCGCGCCCTTCAATCGATCGCCTTGCGTCACACCTCATGCGTTTCACCGCGTCGGGGCGAGACGCAGACGAGGCACTCCACATTCCAATGACCGCAGACGATAATCCAGCAGATCGTGTACTGGTTGCCGCAACTGTCGTCCAGCTGAATGGCCATCCGGCCGATGCTGATCCATTTTGGTTGACACTCGACGAGGACCAACGCGCAGTCGTGCGCACACTGCTCCAAGCAGCCACCGCACCTATCACGATATTGCCGTTGCAGCCCATCGATACGCGGCCATGGAACTTTGCCGAAGTCCTGCGCACCAAACTACGCGGCCAGTATCGGCGCGTCCTCCTGCGCGAACACGCAGTCGCGAAGGGGTACCACGCCGAGGACATTCATCGCATCCGAGTATCGCTGCGCAAGCTGAATTCGTTGCTCGAATGCGGATTAACCATATACGAAAGCGAAGAAATCGCTCAGTATCGGCGCGGATTTCGGCGCATGGCACGATTCCTTGGGGATGTTCGCGATGCTGATGCATTTGCCGATCATGTGAAACGCATTCTGGGGACCAACACCGTGCCCCACGAGATACGCACTGCACTCCAACGCATACGCCAAAAGGCCTTGCGCGAACTCGAAGTACTCATCGAAGCAGAGAAGCACCAGGAGTTCCTCGTCGGCTTCGCAACCTTTGTGTGTACATTGCCACCCGCGAGTACCACCGAGCCGACCACTGCGCAGTACCTGTCGCAACGGCTCATGCAGATGATTGCCGCACTCGTTGCGCCTATGCACACCCCTGCAAACAAACTCGACACCGAAACGCTCCATGACATACGCATTCAAGCGAAAAAACTCCGGTACACCATCGAAGCATTCCCCGAAGTGCTCCTCCCGGCTGCACAACCGCTCGTGAACATCCTCGAAAAACTTCAGTTGCGCTTGGGGATTATCCAGGATGCAGCGACTGCCCATAAAATCCTCATCGATACCCATCTGACATCGCACAGCCAGGCCAAAACCGTCTTGACGACATTGCGTGCAGAGGCGAACTACCAACGCACGCAACTCGGAGCACTGTGGAACGCATGCCTAGCGCTTGATGCGGCGACCATTGTACAGAATCTCGTCGAACCGATGCACACAGAAGGTACGAGTCAATGATTCCAATCTCCTTAAAAATGAACAATTTCCTGAGTTACCAAAACGAAACGCCCGTATTTGATTTCACGACGTTCCACATTGCGTGTATTTCTGGGGACAATGGAGCCGGCAAATCGTCATTCCTCGAAGCCATTCATTGGGCATTGTGGGGCGAAGCACGGCTCGGCAGCGGGGAAATCATGTACCGTGGCGCAGAGCGAATGTCCGTCGAATTCGTCTTTGCAGTCAATGATATCGTCTATCGTATCAATCGCTCATACGCCAAAAGCACGCGTGCAGGGACACGTTTGGAGCTGTACCAAGCGGCAGATGCCGAGCGGACACACTGGGATTCACTCACGGGTGGAACCATGCGTGACACTCAAGCCAAAATCACCGACGATATCGTCGGCATGTCCTATGAAGTCTTTAGTAATTCGGCATATCTGCGGCAAGGGCAAGCAGATGCATTCACGCGTTTAGCGCCCACAGAACGACGTGACTTACTTGCACAGATGCTCGAAATCGACCAATACAACATCTTTCGGGATCGAGCCAAATCCAAACGTGACGTCCTCGCACGCGAGATTGCCAATATCCAAGGGCAAATGGCGGTCGATGAGGCCAACGTGACCAACATTCCCGGCCTCAGTAGCCAACTCCAAGACGCCGATGCGCGCGTCGCCCAGGCGCGTTCTTTTGTCGCCTATGCCAACGCAGCAGTATCACGACAAACAGCACGCCAGTCGCTCCAACAACTCGACAATCAACTTGCTCTGTACACGCAACGGTATGCAGACGTCACTACCGAAATGGCCGCCGCACAGGCACAACTCGCACTCCGTGCAGACATCGAAGCACGGTACGCAGCGTACGTCGCGGTCGAAGAACGGTACAACACACTCAACAGCATGCGCGCCCAATATGACAGCCTGACTGCCCAAAAGCAAGAGGC
>JBFYTT010000257.1:0-2876 GCA_041300425.1 Roseiflexaceae bacterium | reverse complement strand
GCACAGCAGACCTGCCCCTGGTTGAACCAGACCGCGTCGACGACGCCCTCGACCGACGCATCCAAATCGGCATCACCGAACACAATAAACGGCGATTTGCCCCCCAGCTCGAGCGATAATGCCTTGCCGCTGCCGGCAGACCCCTCGCGCAGGCGCCGGCCTACAGCGGTCGAGCCGGTGAAGGCGATTTTGTTAACATCCGGATGATGCGCCAGTGTCGACCCGACCGTGCCATCGCCGGTTACGATGTTGACCACGCCCGCCGGCAAGCCGATATCGTCACATATCTGGGCAAACAACAATGCGGTCAGCGATGTCCATTCGGCCGGTTTGAGCACCACCGTGTTGCCGGCGGCCAACGCCGGGGCTATTTTCCACGCGAGCATCAGCAATGGGAAGTTCCACGGGATAATCTGCGCACACACCCCCACCGGCCCATACCCCGCATACTCCGTGTCGGCAATCTGGGCCCAACCGGCGTGGTGATAGAAGTGTCGGATGACCAGTGGGATGTCGATGTCGCGGCTCTCGCGGATGGGCTTGCCGTTGTCCAGCGTCTCGAGCACGGCAAACAAACGCGCGTGCTTCTGGATCTGCCGTGCAATGGCGTACAAGTACCGCGCCCGGGTGTGTCCCGATAGTCCCGCCCATGCAGGGAAGGCCGCCCGCGCTGCTGCGACGGCGTTGTCCACATCGGCAATCGATGCCTGCGTCACCGACGCAAGTACCGCACCCGTGCTCGGGTTGATGCTGTCGAAGCGCCCCGCACTTTCGTTGTGCACCCATACTCCGCCAATGTACATGCCAAATGTACGATTGTGTCCATCGAGCCACTCATTGGCTTGGGCAGCACTTTCGGGTGCACTCCCCATGCTCATCGCGTTGAATATATCTGTCACCATGAAACCTCCAGAAAGAATAGTGATCAGTTTTCAGTTCTCAGTTATCAGACAGGAACGGGCTCTGCAAAGAACCAACCCATGTCAACAATCCACACGCAAATGATAGAGCTGATTACTGACTACTAATAACTGGACTGATCATTCATAACAATTAACTGAACTAAACACTGATCACTAATTACTTGTGACTGAACTGCTCACTAATAACTAATAACTGATAACTGCTACTTCTACTTCTACTGCTGCGCATGTCGATTCGCCGCCGAATACCGCCCCGTGATGCCGTGCTCGAGTTGCCGCTCGATGTCGCCCAACAGCGCACTCGCCCCAAAGCGGAACCGGCTCGCGTCAAGCCACTCACGCCCCAGCTCATCATCCACCAACAGCAACCAATCCAGCGCCTGTTTGGCCGTCCGGATGCCGCCCGCCGGTTTGAAGCCGACAATCTGCCCCGTCCGCTGATGGTACTCGCGGATCGCCCGCAACATCACCAGACTGACCGGCAACGTCGCATTGGTCGGCTCTTTGCCCGTCGAGGTCTTGATCACGTCCGCGCCGGCCATCATACACACCAGCGACGCCCGCGCCACATCGGTCAACGTGCCCATGTCACCCGTGCCCAGGATGGTCTTCAAGTGGGCATCGCCACAGGCTGCCCGGAACGTGCGAATCTCGTCATACAACGCCTGCCAATTGCCCTCGAGCACGTGCCGGCGCGAGATGACGATGTCGATTTCGGCCGCACCAGCTGCCACCGACAGCTCGATTTCGCGCACCCGTGTTTCAAATGGGCTCAACCCTGCAGGGAACCCCGTCGACACTGCTGCCACCGGGATACCACTCCCCGCCAACGCCTTCACCGCCGGCGCAATCATCTCGTGATACACACACACCGCGCCCACGTGAACGGTCTTGGTGGTCATCCCCAACGCGTCGAGCAGATCCTGCCGCACCGGTTGGCGCGCTTTGGCACACAGCCGCTGCACCGTCCCCACCGTGTCGTCACCCGCCAACGTTGTCAAATCGATACAGGTAATCGCCCGCAACAACCAGGCGAGTTGATACTCTTGCTTCACACTGCGCCGCGCCACATGCGACGCACAACGCCGTTCGACCGCACTGCGGTTAATGGTGGTCGCCTGCACCCAACTGACGTCCAGCGCAATTGCTTCAGGGCGTGGATGATGAGACATACAGACTCCTCGCCGATGCTTTGTTTTGTGTATTATAGTGAGAAAATCAGCAGGGCTGGACGCCAGCCCCGCTGGTCTGCCTGCCAGGCGTTGCCTGGCAATCTCCCGCCCACGACAGCCGCTGTGACTATTGTGTATATCGAGCTGACCGTGGCGCACGCAAGACCGCGCCACGTCCCCTGCCATGTGGGTTGGCGAGTTTTTTCTCCAAAAGGATTTCCCAATGAAAACCATGACCTGCCGCCAACTCGGTGGTGCCTGCGACCATGCGTTCCACGCCGATACGTTCGACGAGATGGCCGTCCAATCCCAATCCCACGCCCGTGCCATGTATGCAGCCCACGACGCAGATCATCTCACCGCCATGGAGGCCATGTCGGTCGTCATGGCCAATCCCAGCACCATGATCGCCTGGATGGACGACAAAAAACAGCTCTTTGATGAATTGCCAAACCCGAAGGGCCGAGGCATGCCCAATACCGGCGAGACATGCGTCGCCCGTGAAATTGTTTGGCGGGGTCATACCCGCCGGGCGAGGTATGCGTCGGTTTACATTTCGTTCGACGGGCGAGGTATACCTCGCCCCTGGGATTGATGTGGCGGGATCATATCGACGGGCAAGGCCGACACCTTGCGGAGGAGCGTACCATCCGTGCCCATGGACTGCGGCCAGAATAATCTACGCCGCGCCCATGGAGAGAGGCCAGAATAATCTACGCCGTGCCCATGGACTGCGGCCATTACAATCTACTCCGCGCCCATGGAGAGAGGCCAGTATAAT
>JBFYTT010000218.1:0-3514 GCA_041300425.1 Roseiflexaceae bacterium | reverse complement strand
CCTATCCCACAGATGTAGTTTTTTGTCCGTATACGAAGGGGATCTCATGCGCATCTCCCGCCACTGGTACGTCATGGCAGCCATCGCCGCCGCGATCCTGATCTCGGCCGGTGCGCGCGTCGCACCGGGGGTCTTTTTGCCGGCGCTGACAATCGAGTTCGGCTGGACACGGAGTTCTATCAGTCTGGCGGTCTCGATCGGGTTGCTGTTGTATGGACTGTCTGGACCATTCATCGGCACGCTCATCGACCATGTCGGCACACGCAATACGGCCATCATTGGACTCAGCGCCATTGGTCTGAGTGCTGTCGCTGGGACCCTCATCAGCGACGAATTGGGCTTTGCATTAACGTGGGGCGCACTCAGTGGGATCGGCACTGGGATTGTCGGCGGCGTGCTCGGGGCAGCCGTCGCGACACGCTGGTTCGTCGCCCAACGCGGCCTCGTACAAGGGTTGTTCGGCGCCGCGACGAGTGCCGGTCAGCTGTTGTTTATCCCGTTGCTCGCCTTGGTGACCGAGTCGCTGGGCTGGCGCACCGCATCGGTTGTCGTCGCTGCAACAGCGGCAGTCGTGATGATCCCTGTGCTAGCCATTGTGCGTACCGACCCGGCGGATGTCGGCATGGTGGCATTGGGAGCGACGCCAGACACCACGCCCACGCCGCGCGTCAGTGAGCCGGGTGTGATGCGTCGGGCACTGGTCAACCGCGACTTCTGGCTGTTGGCCACGACGTTCTTTATCTGTGGCGCCACCTCCAACGGGCTGATCGGCACCCACTTGATGGCACACGCGGTCGAACACGGCTTTACGGTGGCCGTCGCTGCCAGTGCATTGGCGTTGATGGGTGTGATGAACTTCGTCGGTACACTCGGATCGGGCATCCTGACCGATCGCTACAATCCGCGCCGCTTGCTCAGCATCTACTATGCGTTCCGCGGTCTGTCGCTGTTCATTTTGCCGTTTGTGCACGACCCCATCGGCTTATCGGTGTTTGCCATTTTGTTTGGCCTCGACTATATCGCCACCGTGCCGCCGACCGTTGCCTTGACCAACGAGATCTTTGGCGCACGCAATGTCCCGGTCGTCTACGGCTGGATTTTCTGTGCGCACCAATTCGGCGCAGCGGCTGCATCCTGGCTGGGTGGCGTGGCGCACGATGCCCGCGGAGATTATCTGCTGGCGTTCGTTTTGGCCGGGGTCACTGCCGTCATTGGCAGCAGCTTGGCCGTCCAAATCCGCAAACCGCAGGTAGAGCGAGGTTTATTGCAATAAACCCCGCATCTTGGCTCAGTCCACGGGCGAGGTCGTCATGCCCCGCGTAGCGGGGTACCTCGCCCCTGCTCATGCACCGGATACCCTTCACCTTCAACCCAGCCTATAATATCCAAAACCATACAGAATCGAGCACTATATGACCATCATTGCTCCACATCTCTTTGACGAGGCGCACCACCGTATCGCGCCGTATATCCGCCACACGCCGATGCTGCCGGCGCCGCGATTACGGGGCGACCTCCATTCAAACCTCCAGCTCAAGCTCGAAAACACGCAGGTCACCGGTTCGTTCAAAGTGCGTGGCGCATTCAACACGTTGCTCCAGATGACTGCTGCCGAGCGCTCCCGCGGCGTCTGTTCGGCCTCGGGCGGCAACCACGGGGTTGCGCTTGCATACGCCGCGTGGCGCTTGGGTTGCCCGGCGACGATTTATTTGCCGGCCCGCGCCACCGCCGACCGCGTCGCCCGTGTCGAAGCCTGGGGTGCGACCGTTGTGCGCCACGGAGACGTCTGGGACGACGCCCACGTCGCCGCCATGGCCTTCGCCGCAGCCCAAGGCATCCCGTACATCCATTCGTTCGAGGCAGTTCCGACGATTATCGGGCAAGGAACCATGGCGGTCGAACTCTGCGCCGATGTACCCGATGCAGATCTCTACATCATTGCTATTGGCGGCGGCGGACTGATTGCCGGCGTCGCCACCGCTATCAAACAACGCAACCCCGGTGCCACCATCATCGGTGTCGAGCCGACCGGCGCACCCAGCATGAGCGTCAGTATCGCTGCCGGTCACGTCACCACCCTGCCAGGCGTTACCACGTTCGCCGACACCCTATCACCGCGGGCCGTCAGCGACACGACCTTGGCCCTCACACGCGCCGCCGTCGACCACATTGTGCTCGTCACCGATACGCAGATGTTGACTGCCATGCGCTGGCTGTGGACCGAGTCCAATCAGCTGGTCGAACCGTCGGGCGCCGCCAGCATTGCCGCAATCCAGTGCGGCGCAATCGATATCAAGCGCTATGCCACGCCCGTTGCCATTATCTGTGGCGGCAATGCAGCAGCCGAACCCGTGTTCCAGGCCTATCACCAAAACGCAAAGGACTAATCACCATGATCGAGCAATTCCACGCCAATATCGAAAGCATGTCACACGCAATTCCTATGCTTCGCACGCTTGTGTGCCCGCTCAGCGACGCGCAGATTCGCCGCAAACCCGCACCGACCGAATGGTCGATTGTCGAAATCGTTGGACACCTCATCGACACCGAGCAGTTATTGCGCTATCGCATCATCCGCATGACGACCCTCGACCACCCCGCCATCATTAACTACGACCAAGACGCAGCTGTCGTTCGACATGGCTATCAGCACGCAGATCTCACCGTGCTATTGCGCACGCTCGCCGCCGAACGCGAGACGACATTGCAGACCTTCAAAGGATTCACGCCGACCCAACTCGCCCGCACCGGCTGGCATCTCGAATACGGGCTGTGGGTCGTCGGCGATGTGATTACCTACCTTGCCAAACACGACTTTATGCATGATCAGCAGATACGCGCCACGCTCCGTTCTGTTTAAAATCGCATTTGTGTTCACTTACCATAGCAATGCGTGAGATACTGTGGCCACCATTGGTAATCGTTTGCGGGTTTTTGATTGCAATATTTCGGCTTTTCCCTATTGCAAAGCACAATATTTTATCAGATTCAAATCATGCTATAAGAAGTTTTTTTGTTTTATGTATAATATTTTTGATTGTTTGTTTTTGTAGGCTCACCGTATTGGTATTCCATGTACAATGCATATCGCAAACGAACGAACAGCGTGAGCACGTGCACAGATGCAATCAACGCGTCACTGACCGTTTTTGCTGTGGCATCCTGCCCATGCTTCGGCAGACACGCAGTGAACATGCCGTCATAGTATCCTGAGGACAATCATGCAAGATTACCGTAGCGCATTAGCAGCACTGACCGCGTTCCCCGCAGAGCTCCGTACACTCGTCGCCGGCATCAGTGACGACGACGCACAGCGCATGCCAGCACCCAACGAATGGTCGGTTGTCGAGATTATTGGTCACCTCATTGATATTGACCCGCTCCAAATCGACCGCATCGATCGGATTCTGGCCGAAGAGCGCCCACAATTTGTGCGGTTCGATCCCGATGCAGCGGTAACCGCTGCCGGCTACGCGCGACGCACACTCGCTGACGTGCTGACGGCGTTCGCCGA
>JBFYTT010000206.1:0-4508 GCA_041300425.1 Roseiflexaceae bacterium | reverse complement strand
GAGTGAGCGTCAGCGTGGCGGTAGCGCCGTTTACATCGATGCGAATGAACTTGTTCTCTGCAGCCGCATACATCAGCCCGTCGACATTGCCACCCGGTTGAGACGCACGTAAGACACATCGTCCGCCACTGAGGAGCTTGACTTTGGTACCAACAATCGTACAAATCGTGGGGGTATTGCTGACAACCGTGACCGGCAGAGTTGAGTCTGAGACAGCGCTTATATCGAACTCAGGGTCATAAATACGCTTGGACAGATCTGGCGAGACGGTAATTGTCTGGAGCAATCCGAGCGAATTGAATGACCGAGTCACGGGGGCCGCAGGTTCCCATACGGAACCGCCATTCGTTCCACCGCTTTGGTTTGCCGTTACTTTACACACACCTTCTGCAAGCAACCGTACCTTGGTGCCGACGATTTCGCAGATGGTCGGTGTTTCAGATATATAGGTAATCGTGAGGCCAGACTCTGCCGATGCACCGATTTCAAACGCCGGTGATGTGTATTGTTTACCCGCCACCGGTGGGAACGTAATCACTTGTGGCTTGCGCACTTTGAAGGTACGTGAGACCGGCGGCGCTGCAGAGAATCCACCACCTGCCGATGAACTGGCGGTAATGGTGCAGTCGCCCCCGCTGATAATACGGACTTTGCCATCGACAATCGTACACACGCTCGGCGTATCGGAAACATAGGTCACCGGTCGGCCTGAGCTCGCCGTTGCACCGGGGAGGAAATCATCTTCCCCGACAGAACGAACCGATTGAGCGGGGAAGGTAATGAACTGCCCTTCGGGAGTAGGTGTCGCAGTCGGTGTGCGCGTGTTGGAGGGAGTCAGCGTCGGCGTTGCGGTGGGATTGACATTGGTGATGGAGTAGACCACACCATCGTTCTTTTCTGAACCGTCACACGTCGGATCTCCCTTCGCCCAGTTCGCCGTACTGCCGTCTGCACCAGGATCTGATACCACAAACTTCACGTGCTCAGTCCCTTCGGGGACAAGATCATATGAGTAGGTGATAGGAATGGTCAAACCACCTTTGTTGTTTGCAGGGACAACCCCACCATCATAGTCGCCGGCAGGAATATCAAAAACCCACACAGAGCTCCCAGCGGTATGAGTCGTGGTGACGCTCCCGAATGCACCGGCGCTGACCGTCCCGATGCTGTAATCGGAGTCTGGGGTGGCATCGCCCGAGACTGCCTTGAGGGCTATTTTGGCACCTGAAGGCACACGACCATTGATACGGATTTTGAGTGCAGTAGGGGTACTCTGTTCACCTGCCGATGTGTCGCGTGATGCTCCAAGGTCGACCATGGCACTCAATGCGATTTCAATACCGTCGAGCAAGTTCCCACCGTTTGGGGAGTCGCTGTCGATGCCATAAAAGCCCAGATTATAGATGCCATCCCAACCGGTAGATGGCAATGTGTGCGTTCCAGAATACTCAGCCCAACCGTTGATGGCGGTGACAAATGATGCCGGCGATGTCGTGCCAGAGGGTGTCGTGTAACTCACGCCATCAAATGTAAATCCGGTATGGACTGCCGCATTCGCCAAGCGGTTCGCTGCTGCCGTTGTTTTTGCATACATGACGGGTCGATCATACGTGTCCGCAGCTACTGCACCTGCAGGTAAGCCACTGGGCACCCCAAAGCGCAACACCATGATGTCGGATCGACTCCCTGTCAGTGGCTTGTGGTGGAACTTGAAGTCAATTTCCTCGCCGCTTTGCATACACAGTGGCTGATAAATATACATGCGCTCAAATGCGCTTAATTCGGCAAACAACAAGCCGTCATACGGGTCATTGCCGACATTGAGACCTGACTTTTGTAATTCGATAACACGCTGACCAGTGCGTGTGTAGCCGGGACAATTTGTTTCGCCAGCGGGGGAGTGCGAACTATACCAACCGCGCATTTTATCCATGCCGATCGCAGCCCATCCATTGGGGAGCGTTCCACATTGGTAGTCTGTTTGTTCAAATGAGGTATTTGCGTAGGTACGGCTAGCAGTCGTACCACTGCCGGTTGGGTTTGTGGTTGTCGGGATCACCCGTCCACCAATGCTGCGTTGATTTTGTGGCGCTGCATTGGAGGGCGCAGCGGGACGTGGGCTGGCAAGTGTTGGTACCGTTACGCCAATGATAACGGCGATGAGAGCTATCAGTGCAAGCACCCGTGTCATTACAATAGTAATGGATGTTTTCATTATGACCCCTTTTACTCAATATACGGTTATTGTCGCATAGACAATGCAATGTCAGCAGATGACATATATGAATATTTGTTCTCAGTTACCTGAGAACAAATTGTTAAATTTTGATATATTGGTGCACAGAGCGGTGGTCACTTCGACGTTTCAGCAAAACAAAAACCTCGGCACACAACCGTGCACCGAGGAGACTACGATTGGAGAACTCGTTACTTCCCAAGCATCGAGAGCAGGGCTGAGTCGGTGCTCTTGAGGGGCAAGTCGATACGTCCACGCGTACGCGCAGATTCGTAGGTCGCAAAAATTAACTCACTCGCCCGCAGTGCACGCCGACCGGACAACTCTGGTTCTCTGCCGGTACGCAACGCGTCGACCAGGTCAATGACACAGCGTTCGACATTGTCGTTGCCATGCAACCCCTCGGTATCGGGGATGATGGCCCACGCTGCATCCCCTTTGCCCTTGACTCGCAGGTGCGTCTTGTCGTCGACTCCGACATCGATGATACCGTCGCTCCCGATCATGCGCAGGCCGAACCGTGGTCCTGCCTGGTAGCCGGTGCTCAATAGCAGGGTTACGCCGTTTTTGAAGTGGGTGAAGCTGACACCGTGTTTCTCGATAGCGACACCAAACACCGTTTGCGGATCACGCAAATCGACCTGTCCCAATACCCATTCGGCGTCACATTCATCATTGAAGTAACATGCCATGTCGAACCAGTGGGTGCCCCAATCGTACATGTTGTCGCAGGTTGCTTCGATGCGCTCGAGTGTGCCGATACGCCCACTGGCGAGGAGTGCTTTGGCAGCCCGGAACGGCGTCCCGAAGCGGCGTTGGTGGTTGAATGTGAGTTGAACGCCGTTTGCCTCGCAGGCAGCGACCATTGCTTTACATTCGCCGTAGGTCGGCGCCATGGGTTTTTCACAATGGATTGCTTTGACACCGGCATTGGCCGCAGCAATGACCATGTCCGCATGCATGTGTGGCCACGTTGCAATGCTGACGATATCAAGCTTGGCTTTGGCAAGCATCTCGTGGTAATCGGTGTAAATACCATCGGCACCACCGTGGATGGCGGCGAATGCCTCGGCATTGGCCCGCACGACATCTGCAAGGGCGACAATCGTGGCATGCCCGCTGGCTTTGTACCCAAAGGCGTGCTGATGTGACATGCCGAATCCGGTCGCACCCTCACTCTTCCATGGTCGACCACACCCAATGATTCCTACGCGATACGACATGGTGATCTCCTTTGATCTCGTGTGCGAATCCTATAGCCCCACCGAACGCAGATAGTCACGGCTTTGCAGGGCACTCGCCAATGGCGAATCCAACTGGGTCACGTCTGTTTCGACGATGAGCCATCCTGCAAATTGTGCCGCTCTGAGGGTTGCAAAAATAGCCGGGAAGTCGACCGAACCCTGCCCGAGCTCGGTCCACACACCGTAGCGCTCGGCACCACGGTAGTCGGTGCGGTCTGCACGCGCTTTGGCAGCAGCACCGGCATTTACATCTTTGAGATGCATAGTACGGATACGTGGTGCATACGCCTGGACCATCGCAACGGGATCATCGCCTGCCCATGCCATGTGCCCGGTATCTGGTCCCAATGCCAACACGTCAGGAGCAACGGCAGACATGAGGCGATCGAGTTCGGTGCGTGTTTCGACGAAGCTGCCGACATGATTATGAAAAGCTGCAGTCACCCCATGCGCCTGCATGATGGTCCCGACCTCGGTAATGGTGGCAATAAACTGGTTCCATTCAGCGTCCGTCAGGCTATCTGCAGCGGTAACGTGCCCCGCAGCTTGCATCCGGGTGCGGCCGTTGACGAGTTTAGTATTGTCTACATTCGCTGCCACGTAGCATGCGGTCACGCCGACCTCGCTGGCAAATTGTGCATACGAGGTTGCTTGTGCAATAATCGCCGCGTACTTGCGTGGATCCCAAAAATCGGCACCGATGTACCCTGGGGCGGGTGCTAATCCAGCGCGCTGCCAGAGCGTGAGCCGCTCAGCTGCACTCGTCGCAGGTTTAGGCCCAATGGGCGCGCCTGCGTAGCCGGCCGACGCGATTTCCGCCAGGATGAGCTCTTCCGAGATATCGCGCGGCCAGGTAATTTGCCCACACCCAATCAACCAATCTGTCATGGTGACGCTCTCTTTTCCCGGTCGATTAGCGGGCGTAGGTCAACGATAGTTCCTTGAAAACCGCATACGTTTGTGACAGACTGGCGATATCGACCCATTCTTCGTCGGAGTGCAGGCCTGCACCGATCGGCCCACAACAG
>JBFYTT010000178.1:0-2882 GCA_041300425.1 Roseiflexaceae bacterium | reverse complement strand
GGACATAGGTAACCTTCATCGCACGATACGTTTCGGCCAGCAGGGTGTCGCGGAGCGTCACGGCCCAGCTGTCGATCATGCCACCGAGATCGCTGACAATCGCCATCTTCTTCCAATCGACCTTGGTCGGGTCATCGCCGCGGACGTAGACGGTATTGCCGGCAAAGACCTGGTAGACATACATCACCCCGCCGATGTCACGCATTGCTGCCGGGGCGAGTGGCGGGCCGACAAAGCGATTGGCAAAGAGAAAGAGATGGAACGGGTTGTCGGGGCGAAAGCTTGTCCCCCCGGCCCGCAGAGTTTCGTCGAGAAGGAACCGTTCGAACGTTTTTTCGGCGGGAACGGTAGTGCCAATGGTCTGCCACATACTGGCAGGGCGGCTCCAACCGGGGACTTCCATGTACAAGGTGTCTTGGGCGAACGGCAGAATGGTGTAGGTTTTGCCGTTGTAGGTTGCCGTCGAGGCTTTGGCGACGGGGAGCCCAATGCGTTGTTCGAGGGCTGCCTGATAAAACGGCTCGTAGGCGCTGAAATTATTGCCGCGCATTTGCCAAGCCTGCGTCATCAGTTGCTTTTGTAGGTGTTGTGTTTCGGGTGCGGGAGTACCGATGGAGAAAGGCTTGATAGCCGGCAATGCAGGATTTACCCGTAGCCACCGCTCTATCTCGGGGATGACCCAGTCGAGCGTGACGGCTTTGCCGGGGCAGGTTTTGGTGCTGTAGTCACGGTGAAACCCGATGAGTTGCGCAGGCTTCATCCCGAGGCGGAGTGCCAGACCACCAATAATAGCCGTTGTGTTTTCCCATACGGCCCCGCTGGGGCGATTGACGTCGTAGTCGCCCACCATTTCGAGACCCAGGGTATACCAGCCTTTGCTGAAGTTCCCGTTGCCTTGGCCGGCATGAACGCCCAGTTCACGCATGGGGGTAAACAGCCAAATGCCGTCAGGTGCGGCGAAAATATGCGGTGCCGCAGTCCACCCCATGGTCGAAAAATACCGTTGCATGCCTTGCATGCTCCGTAGTCCTTGCCACTGCGCCACCGTGGGCCGCCAGGTGTGGTGGACGATGACTTTGGAAGGCATGACCGGTCCGAATTGGTACGAAGCGATGTACCCTAACCATTCGGGGATGGTGAGTTTGCGACCAATCATGGGCGGGGTACCGGTGGGGCCAAAATCGGCGATCATGGACGGCCTCCCTTGATTTGTACTATAAATTGTAGAATAGCACGCTGGTCGCAGTGTCGTCAACGCATTCGAGCGGTTTGGGCAAGGTTGCACTTCCCTAACAATCCGCATTGAATTGCCTCAAACCTGGGTCGGTAGCGTACAATAGAACAAGACTGGTATACGGGGAAATTATGCAACAGCGTATCGCAATCATTGATTTGGGCTCGAACACTACCCGTATGATTGTGGTTGGGTATGTTCCACAGCAGACGTACAAACTCATTGACGAAGTGCGCGAGGCAGTGCGGCTTGCACATGGCATCGGTACAGATGGCAAACTCCAAGACATCCCCATGAACCGCGCCATCAAGACGATGCGCCTGTTCCATCAGATGTGCCGTGGGAGTGGGGTAGACACGATTGTACCGGTCGCCACCAGTGCGGTGCGCGAGGCCACCAATCGCGAAGCGTTCCTCGATCGGGTCGAGGCCGAAGCGGGGTTGCGATTCAGAGTGCTTACGGCGTCTGAAGAAGCCTACTATGGCTATTTAGGTGCAATCAATACCTTGAATGTGCGGAACGGCAGTGTGATTGACATCGGTGGCGGGAGCACGCAGGTCACGGTGGTACGCCAACGCGCCGTCGAAGCGAGTATCAGCCGACCGATTGGTGCGGTTCGTCTGACCGATCGCTACGTCAACAGCGACCCAATCAGCGCCAAAGATAGCAAATCTCTCGAAAAAGCCATTGCCGCCCAGTTCGATGATGTGCCGTGGTTGGTCGGTCAAGGTGGTGAACTGGCCGGTATCGGCGGGACCATCCGGGCGTTGGCCGAAATAGATCAGAAGCTCCGTAACCACCCCATTGACCGCGTCCATGGGCATAGCCTGAGCACCGAGCGCGTGTACGAGTTGTACGAGCTGTTCCGTGGGTTGACGGTCAAGCAGCGCGAAAGCATCCCGGGCTTGAGCAAAGATCGGGCTGATTTGATTTTGGCAGGAAGTGCCATTTTGACCGACGTGATGCGGCGCGGCAAGTACAAGCGCATTGTGATAAGTGGGCAAGGGCTACGCGAAGGCATCTTTTTTGAGCATTTCATGCAGCAGCACTCGCCGCTTATCCCCGATATTCGTGCCTTTAGTGTGCAAAACTTGGCGCGTCTGTACAACTACGAAGTGACGCACTCGGCCAAGGTGCGCGAGCTGGCTGTATCGATGTTTGACCAACTGTTTCCTTTGCACGGGTTCGATGCAACGGCACGTGAACTGCTCGGGCACGCGGCGATTTTGCATGACATCGGCAATGCAGTCAATTACTACGATCATCACAAACACGGGGCGTATTTGTTGGTTAACAGTCCAATGCAAGGGTTCGATCACCGCGAGGTGGCGATTCTTGCGTTGTTGGTGCGTTACCATCGCAAAGGCGACGTATCGGTCGACCATTACGCTGCCGTATTGAACTCGGGGGATGATGTATTGGTCGCCAAACTGTCCGCTATGCTACGCCTGGCAGAGTTCTTGGAGCGCCGCAAGAACCAGGTCGTCCAAAACATCCATGTCGAAATCGGCAAAACCGTGCGCATGGTGACCCAAGCCGCTGGCGATAACACCGTGGAGGTGTGGGATGCCAATCGGGCATCGGGCTTGTTTCGCAAAGCATTTGGGTGTGATATCGAGATTGTCTAGTCGATGTCGATGTTGGGTAC
>JBFYTT010000177.1:0-8083 GCA_041300425.1 Roseiflexaceae bacterium | reverse complement strand
TTCCTACATACTTGCTGCTTTGCGTAGAGCGTCTGGATTGCGTTGTAGCTTTGCGAATGCCTCGATGAGGTCGTCGATGCCAGACCGACCCGCGCGGAACATCGCTTCATCAAGGTATATTTGCTCGGCGTGGGCTGCGCGTTCGGCCACCGGCAGCGACCACTTACTCGGATCGAGCCGATCTGCATAGGCCACCGCTACCGGCATTCGTGAAAGCTTTGGTTGGAACAGGGGGTATTTGTTCATCGGATCGTACCCGACCCAGCAACCAATGCCCTCTGCATCGAGTGCATCGCACACAACACTGTTCGAGACCCCACCAAATGCTTCGGGATTGATTGCCACAATGAATCGATAGAACGACAGGCGGGTTACCCGCTCATCGAGGTGCAATGCACGCACGCCGTTGAGTTCTTTGAGGCGCTCCATGAAGTAGCGAGCATTCTCGGCTCGTTCGCGCATCTGTGCATCAAACTTCTCGAGCTGACCACACAACAATGCAGCGTGCAGTTCACCGAGGCGATAATTACAGCCAAAATTGTATTGTTGGCCAGCAGGATCTTTGGGTCGACCGCAATCGATAATCGAGTGGGCGCGCTGGGCGAGGCTTTCGTCGTCGGTCAACAATGTCCCACCTTCACCCGCGGTGAGGATTTTGGAACTCTGGTGACTGAACGACCCGAATGCCCCGAAGCTCCCCACACCACGCCCACGCCACATTTTGCCAGGGCTATGGGCACAGTCCTCG
Source organism: Roseiflexaceae bacterium (assembly GCA_041300425.1). Taxonomy (GTDB): domain Bacteria; phylum Chloroflexota; class Chloroflexia; order Chloroflexales; family Roseiflexaceae; genus UBA965. The sequence continues at coordinate 7,335 of JBFYTT010000177.1, read as the reverse complement.
ATGATATGCAGGTTATGTTTTGCTGCAATCGCCGTCAGTGCATCCATATCACAGACGATTTGTCCGGCATGGACCGGGATAATTGCGCGCGTCCGTGGCGTAATCGCCGCTTCGACCGCCTCTGCATCGATACCCCAGCTCTTGGGCTCGATATCGACGACCACCGGCAACGCACCAGCAGCCATCGGTGCATATGCGGTTGCGGCAAACGTCAACGCAGGAACAATGACCTCGTCGCCCCACCCAATCCCGAGTGCTTTGAGGGCAACCTCCATGGTCACGGTGCCGTTGACCATCAAAATCCCGTGCTTGCTCCCTTGAAAAGCCGCGAACGCCTCGCAGAAGCGGGCATTGTACGGCCCCGGCTCGGGGTAGCCACCCCAGCGGCCGCTTCGCAGTGCTTCGAGCAACAATGCCTCGTCTGCTTCATCATGGACAGGCCATTCCGGGTACCCGTTCGCACGGACTGGCGTTCCCCCAGCAATTGCGAGTTGATCCTTCATCGCGCCTCCTTTGGTGCAGTAGACGATTATCCATCAGCGGAGCTGATTCGCACAGCGAAATCCGCGGTATGCGACACGTTATTCAGACAACCCCTCAAAACTACTAACTACCATCTACTCACTGATAACTAATTTCTGATAACTGATAACTTCTAATGCCGTTGTGTACGTTGAAACAGATTAATCGAATCGACCGAAATTCCGCTGTGAATCCGTTGAATCACTTCGGCCAATAGTGTCGCCACCGACAATACCTTGATGTTGGGGTACTTCTCGATCCCGACAATCGGCAGGGTATCAGTGGTTACAAACTCGCCAATCGGGCTTGCTGCCAACCGCTCGAGTGCCTTGCCCGCCATGATTGAATGCACCACTCCCGCCGACACCGCAGTAGCACCGCGTGCGACCAAAAGCTCTGCTGCAGCAATCAACGAATTACCGGTCGCTATTTCGTCGTCCACGAGGATACAGTGCCGCCCTTCGACATCGCCGATGACATTCAATGCCTCGACGTGGCGCACACCCTCGTTCGACGGGTGAATATGATCGAGGTGCCGCTTTTCGACAATCGCCAACGGTACCCCCAATTGCTCTGCAAAATTACGGGCCCGCTTGGCAAAGCCCATGTCTGGGGCCACGACGGTATAGTTATCGATATGCTTTTCGCGGAAGTGGCGAACCAACAACGACATTGCGCTCAGCTCATCGACCGGGATCGAAAAGAAGCCCTGAATCTGCCCCGCGTGTAAGTCGAGCGTGATGACCTGCTGTGCACCCGCCGTCTGGATCATATCGGCCATGAGGCGGGCTGTGATGGGTACCCGTGGCTGATCGCGTTTGTCGGTCCGTCCATATGCATAAAACGGCAACACTGCAGTCACACGACCTGCCGCAGAACGCCGACACGCATCGAGGATAATCAACAGCTCCATGATGCGATCACTCAACGGCGCGGTCAACGACTGCACAATAAAGATGTCTTTTTCGCGCACACTCTCATTCAACCGTGCGAACAAGTTATCGTTCGGGTATTTGGTCAGCGTGATATCACCGAGGGTCACACCGAGCCGATCTGCAATGGCCTGCGCAATGGCTGGATTACCACTGCCACTGAAAATCCGCATCTCGCTAAAACGGCTGCTCATGAATCCCTCGTCCAAATAGTGTTTTGTTCTTGTATTGTAATCTCAATCATACTCCTCGGCAATGTATGAAAACTCGGACTGCTCCATGCGCAGAAATTTTTTGTCTTTTCGCCGACACTGTCGCTGATTTTCGATGTGCTGTATGAGTCAATCGCACGCATTGATTGCATCACGACAGTGCACCGAACAGCACACGCTTTTGTCATCCGTACGTCATCGTAAACATTACGAAAGAATGAATACGAGTAATATTAGTATTTATGCAAATATACATAGTTCATGAATAAATCAGAAAAACTGCCAACGCTCGTCGTCGAGCGCTGGCAGTCTCATCCAACATTCAGGGTCGGGGTTTGATTGCAAGGACCACAGCAAACGCACAGATGATGGCTCCCACGCCAAACCATCCATCGATGACATTCGCCTCGAAGAATGTCGGTGTAGAAAGGACGGAATTGGCATATCCCACTGCGATACCTGCATAGAGGTTGTTGACGACATGGATTCCAATGGCACGCTCGACACCATCGTCACGCAGGCTCACCCAACCAAGCCCAATACCCATCAAAAAATAATTCAACGCCATCGGCACTTGCCCACCCAACGCGTTGCCCATTTCGGGATTGGCAAGATGGGGGAGCATAAACAAGACCCCTGAGGCAAGCACCAACAACACCGGATGCGCCCGTAGACGCGCGATTGCCTGCATCAGATACCCACGGAAGAAGAGCTCTTCGCCGGCAGCTTGGAACGGGATAAGCAACAACACCAATGGTGCAATCATGATCCATCGGTCGAAATCGAACGACCAACTATATCGATCGGGGTGCAGCAACCACTCCACCAGCGTAATGAGTATCCCTAGCACCAACCAGATTCCCATTCCCTGCCACATCAGTGGCCAGCGAAATCCATTGGCACTCAAGAGCGCACTGAGCGAACGGCGATGTACCAGGCGCTGTGCTGCCCACACACCGACAAAGAGCATCACGGGCGAAAACATGAGCAGGACGAATTGGATGGGTCTTGCCGAACCACCCATCATACTCCCGCTCCCGTCGAGTTCTATCAATCCATTCGCTGCACCAATCACCACAGGGATGACGCCCACTCCCACATAGAAAACCAGAATGACCACAATCCCGACCCACCAGCTCCACCATTTGCTGTTGCCAGACTCTGTGTTTGAGACCCAATTCATACGCGCGCTCCTTTCGTATTACCAACCAGCTCCTGCGACCCGTGCACCAACCAGATACCCGATGCATGCGCCACAAACAGCGAACACCACAGCATAAACCAACCGACTCCACTGCAACGCATACCCACTGGCTCGTAGCCGATAGGAACTCCATGGGAATACAGTGAATACCCACATGGTCCCCGCAAGCGTCACCAACAAGACACCCACCCAATCAATCGTAGTCAGCACTGCGCGGTCGACAGAGGCCGCCAACCATGGCTGTTCACTGAGCAGGACAACACAGATACTCAGCACCAGCACAACACTGCTCCACAATGCTGGTCTGGCAAACATCCGTGCTGCCCGTTCGTATTTGACGATGGCATCGTGGGAACTAAAAATCGACAATGTACCGGGCGCAGCACAAAAGAGATGGATATGCTGTTCGACCGAGAGCACATGTGTCCATCCTGCAGCAGCACAAACTTCGAAGTACTCTGGGTCAGGGGTTGCTTGGTAGTCAATCGCAAAGACACGTTGCTCGGGTGGGGCCTGCTCGAGCACCATGTACAAACCGCGGACCTGTACCAATCGCCAGCCCTCGGCTGCCCAACGCGCCAACCGCTGCATATCGTGCTCTTCGGCAAATGCCAGTCCAGAGCCGATCTCGCGACGAGTAATCGGGAGTATCTTCTGTGGTGTACGCATCTCCAGTCCCTCTCTAGTATGCAACCATCCAGCCACAGAGCGCCCCAGCGACGACACTCAACCCATCAACACATATCCGTGCACGATGCCGCGACCAACGCACGTTCACTCCGTACCGGCGCATCAGATACACCGCCCACGGTAGTGCGGTGTACCGCACCATCACCATCAGGGCGTAGATGCTAACAAATCCACTGCCCACCAGCACCCACGCAAGCAATCCATCAGCATGCGTTGCAGTCCATGGCCATACCAGTGCTGTTACAAACCATAGCCCGATGATGAGAGCGAGACCACTCAACAACACCGCTCGTTGCAATCGTTGTTGTGCCCTGAGCACCATGGACGTATCGTGGGCACTAAAGAACGATCGCGTGCCGATGGGAGCTCTAAACAGATGAATGGAATGTGACAGCGACACCACATGCGTCCATCCGGCCATGCGACAGAGTTCGAAATACTCGCCGTCGGGGTGGCGCTGATAGTCAAGTGCAAATTCGACTTGCATTGGGGAGGCGCGTTCAAACACCACACACATCCTACGTACCTCTACAACCTGCCATCCCTCCGCCGCCCACTGACTGAGACGGTGCAGATCTTCATCCACACAGCATGACAAGCCAGCAACCAATTCGATTCGAGTAATCGGGATGAGCCTTTGCCACGCTGATTCATAGATTGCCATATCACCCTCACCATACCATCAACCACAAAAAGGCCACCACAGTTACCAGTGGGATGACAATGCGCATGGACGACAAGACCACCTGACCAGGACCACGCCACCCACGCAGTCGATAGGCCAACCACGGCATAAACGTAAAAATAAATAACGCTTGTACTGCCACTACCGCTCCGAACATCCCCAGTGTGCCCACAAGCAACAACCATTGCGGCTCAAGCTGTGCAACCCATGGTTGCCCCCACTGCACCATCGCCCACCATACAAGTACCGCCACTACCGTACTTACAATCACCGGCACAAGTAACCGTCGATGCACTCGTTGAACCTTTTGCTGTGACTCAGTCGTCGAAAACATCGGTGGTGTGCCTGGCGCTGCCTTGAAAACATGAATCAAGCCGTCCATTGTCACTACACGTTCCCACCCACTGTCACGACACAGCGCAACATACTCTTCATCTGGCTCATACATGTAGTCCAACGCGAAGATGAGTTGCTCAGGTGGCGCTGGCTCGAGCACGTAACGCAATCCATCGATCCCAATCAATCGCCATCCCTCTGCGGCCAGGGTGCTGAGACGTTGCATGTCGCTTGCCTCGTCAAATGCAACGCCTTGACTTGGTTCATACCGCAGATTTGGATCATTCATGATGAGTTCTCCCCTCCAACGCCCGTTGCGCAAACTCCACCATCGCCTGCTTGCGTGTGATTTCGTTCACCAGCCGCCTCCGTCCCTCTAGTGTGATGACATAGACTTTGCTGACCCCTTCGGATGCACAGCGTTCTAGCAATCCCGCTTCGACGAGTTGATGCAGTGTCGTATACAGTGTCGCTGGACCGACATGGGTGATTTGATTAGGCACATCCATCAACAGTTGCATCACGGCATAGCCATGTCGCGGTACCACGAGGGCAGCCAAAATATAGAATTGCGAATCGTTGAGCTCGCCATTACTCAGCGCAGCACGTCGTGACATCGTTGGCTCCCTGTTACTCTGCAATCGAATATATCATATATTGATATAGTATGTCAATATATGATACACAACAGTACGGGGGGATGAGCGGAGTACCGTCCCTGTGATGTATCGCACAAAACGTGGCTAGAACGCAACGCAGCACCCGACGCCTAGCGGCATCGGGTGCTGCGTATCGAGGATATTACGATTCGCCTTCTGTTTGGTTCCGACGGGGCTCGGCACAGACGACGAGCTGCTCGTAACGCAACCCTTTGACCGTAAACGGCGCTTCGTAGGTATCAGGAACTGCTTCAATACAGGTTATTTGTTCGACACGGGCTGCGATTTCGGTCATCAACGTACGCGCCACCAGCCGTGCATGCGCATTGCCGAGACAGCTGTGTGGTCCGCTACCAAATGCGAGATGCGGATTTGGCTTGCGATCAATTACGAACGTGTCGGGATCGGCAAATACCGCAGGATCACGATTTGCGCGGCTGTAGCAGACTGCAATGCGTTGTCCGGGTGCGACCTCTACGCCATCGACCGATCCACCATGGGGACACACCCGCGTCAACACACCGAGTGGCGACAGATAGCGCAGGAGTTCTTCGGTCGCCGATGCAACAAGTGTCGGCGTCCGGCGTATCGCAGCGAGCGTGCTTGGTTCGGTAGCAAACAACGCGATGATCCCGGTGATCAATCCGATCAGGGTATCCCGTCCACCGGCAAATGTAATATGGGCGAACCCGAGGCGTTCATCGCGCGTCAACGGGCGACCATCAATGGTGAGCCTTTTGAGCACGCCAAAGATCGAATCGGATTGCTCGGTTTCTGCACTGTCGGTTTGCTGCTCGAGGTAGCTGACCAGCGCAGCTTCTTGACCTTCCTTGAAGACATCAGTACCAAACTGCATCCACACATCGGCTTCTGACGAAGGCATTTCGAGTAACACCGCCAACGCCCGAGATTGCAGTGGCAACGAAAAATCGCGAACCACTGCGACGTTATTGCATGCAAGCAGCTGTGTGACACTCGTGCGGACAACATGTTGCACACGAGTTGCGTAATCACTCTCGAGTGCACGTTTATAAAACGGCTCAATAGCAGAACGGTAGGCGGTATGAAGCGGCGGATCGAGTTCGAACGGATATTGACGGAATGTACGCGTCTTGTCCTGTGGTGTCAACACCAAAAATCCATGACTATCCGAGCTAAACGTCCGCCAATCATTCAACGCTCCTTTGAGCGCGCGAAAGCCTCGCACAAACACGACGTCTTCATCGCCACTCGGGTCTGGGCGACGCACGATAACCGTCGAGAGATCATGCATCATGCACCTCCTGGTATGTACACTTCAAGTCCGTCAAGACTCGGGTGAACTGCTATCTGACAACTTAATCGGCTCAAAATGCTAAAATTCGGATCATATTCAAGCATGGTCACTTCGTCTGGCGTGGCGCTGCCAATGCGCGCGATCCAATCTTCGGGGATGTGTATGTGACAGGTCCCGCACGCCACGAACCCCCCACATTGCCCCTCAATCCCACGCACACCTAACTCTCTCGCCAGTTCCATCAACGTTCCTTCTTTGGCGCTGCCGCTCGTGAGCGTACCATCCGGAGTTCGAAACGTTACTACACACCCCCGCTCTATACGCTGCTCCATCGTAACTCCTGCTCTCGCGCAACTCACGGTATACTGTTTGTGTCAAAATCGCTATTGCAAATACGGACACAGACTAGCCCAACGGATTTCGTTGAAAAAAGCCTGTCGTTTCGCACTCTGCAAAGCCTCAGATGATGCCACACGTTCAACCATACCGTGATACAGTCAACTGTTGTAGGTTCAATCATCAGAATTTTTTGTACAAAACGCTTTTACCGGTTGACGCATACACCCGAAAGGCTCACGGCATGTTCCCTGCACCGGTCGTACCCTACATCCGCATGGCAGACTATGCGGTGCGCACACCATGGCGCACCGGCGAACGCCGTCTCCTCGATTATTTGCTTGTGTACTTCCAAGCGGGTACCTGTACGGTGACGATCAATCAACAGTCATACGATGTCCCTGAAGGGTCGTTTTGTCTCATCCAACCCAACGAGTTGCATACGTTACACGGCAAAAGCAACACCATTACTCCATTTGCCCA
>JBFYTT010000176.1:0-3148 GCA_041300425.1 Roseiflexaceae bacterium | reverse complement strand
TAAGTGAATTACCGTTAAACGACGCATCGAGGAATGTCATTTGTGACGGAGTTCGTACCGTTTCGTCGAATTTGACGCACAATTGATTATTGGCATAGACACAACTCGAGACCATGCCACTCGCCGTGGTATTGCCCGGGATAGTCATGACTGTGTCGACCGTTGCGGTGCCTTGCGCCGCGTAGCTCCCGCCAATAACTGTCGCATTTGGCGCAGTGTTTTCAATTGTTTGGCCAAACAGCGTCGTATTGCCTTGCATGGTTCGGCCAAGGAGGCGATTGGTAATCGTCGCTGTTCCAACGACACGATCACCCGGGCGGATGACCAAATCGTTGGTCGAGTCGATTGTCCATGCAGTCAATGCTGCTACCTCTGCAGGTCGCAACGCGACGTTGTACAAGGCGATGTTGTCCATCAGACCGAGATAGTCATCGGCATCTTTTGCACCGGCAATGTTGACCGAGTTATCGGTTGGATCAATATCTGTGACCGCACCTTTGATGCTGATGCGGGCTTTCTCACTCCCATTTACCCAAATCACCAGCGCATTGCTGTCATAGGTAACGGTTAGCTGTGACCAACTGTTGGCAGTCAACACATTCGGGATGGTGATGGAAGAAGTCCCTTTGGTCGTGCTCATCTCGACGAACAAGCCAGCCGAACTGTTTTGGAGCAGCAACGAACCGGGGATTTTGAGAATGGTCCGGCGAACCGTAGTGGCCACGTCGGGTTTGAGCGATACACCAAAGGTGAATTGTTCGCCCAAAATGTTGTATGCAGTCGCGTTTGTCGTCAAACGGCGTAGGCCATCAAAGCGCACAGCCCGATTTGCGCTGGTGCTGTTGGTGACGCCTGGAATGGTAGTCTGTTCTACGGTCGGACAATCTGCCAGTGTGGTGACCGATTCCGGTATGCACGTCACTGTGGTCCCACTATATCCACCATTTTCGATTGTTTTGGCAGTTGCATTTTCGAAGTTGATGAGCAGGTTGGGGAGTAATGCTTCGCGTGCACTGCCATTTATGTTAATGATTTCGCCGCTATTAGCAGCGTTGGGACTCCAGCCAAGGACCTTTTCGCGCAGGTCGGCAATCCCGTCACCATCGGCATCTGCTTTGAGCGGATCGGAACCGACCCAGGTCGTCAATGGCAGTCCAGATTGATAGCCATAGGTTACTTCCCAGCCACCGACGCGATTACCATTGACAACGCGGACGATTTCTTCCGCATCGGTCAGCCCATCACCGTCGGTGTCCGGCAACAACGGATCTGTACCATAAAAAATTTCTTCACGGTCTGTGAGGAGATCACGATCGGTGTCAATCAAACTAAGCGACGTCTGATAGGCGACTTCACGATCGTCCGAAACGCCATCGCCATCGGTGTCAGTACTGTTATCTCTGCCACCAAGCTCATACTCGAAATAACTGTCGAGACCATCGTTGTCTGCATCATCGAATTGTGGGAAGCTCGGAACGGCGTCCTCGGGAGACCAGGCAAAGGTGTAGCCGGTCCCTTTGAGGCGCAACGCGACAAATTCAGCAATCGTCGGCGGCAAGATGTCGTATACCGTTTTGGATGATTCGTTGAGGTTGATGTAGTTCGTATCGCTATGTGATTCGATGGAGCAGACAACGACAGGGATAAAAAGCACAAATAGATTGAAACATGTCTGCTGCGGGACCTGCACGCCTTGCGACAATATCAAATCGTTCATCGTCTGGTTAATGCCGCTGTTTACGAAGGGATTTGCATAGGTCAACGGTGTCGATTTCGAAAAAGAAAAGGTCTTGTCTCCGTCTGAATAACTCGATTGTGCTTGCCATTCGCTCGCCTGTGAGCCGACGCTGATTTGACCCGAGATATCCTCTTGACTGTTGCTCAATGCATAGTTGATTGATGCATTTTTAGGACTCTGACCAGTCCACTGCCAGAAGTATGGAATCGCCATCCATGTTGCCGGGAACGGCATCTTTTCGACATAGTCCGTCACCGACAACTTCATCACCATGGCGTTCCCTTGACGGAACCCCTGTGCAGAATTCACCAGCGAAGAGTCTGTGACATTCAATTCTTTTGCGACAGAATACGGGTCATCCGGGTTCACAATCAGATTCGATTTGTATGGTGAAAAGAAATTTGCCAGAATACCGGTCGCCCCGCCACACAACCACTGGCCTGCAGTACTGCGCTTTTGTTTATCAGAGAGAAAAGAACACGCAAACATTGCAAGCGCATCGAGGGCTGCAATGATTGCCGTAAACAATTGTCCGAGAACGGGAATGACATTAATTGCTGCAAGGAACAAAATGGCCACCGTCATGCCAGCCATATCCGAGATCGCATTTGCTTTTTGAAAACCAAATTCGGCATTCATCGCCGTCATAATCCCCAGCGCCCATGTAACAGCTATCTGCGCACCGACAGCTACTTTTCCAAGCACATCGGCAACCTTGCCTGCTGTCCCGAGATTACGCGCAACAAAATTTGCTTTCGCAATTGCGCCCGCCATTGAACCTGTCGCTGCGATTGCATCTTTTACTGCTTTTACTGACTTGACCACGGTGATGACCGACACCAAAAAAATGCCACCGTTTATGATTCTTTCAGCTTGATCGACAGTTATACCGTATTCTGGTACTGGTGTAGTGCTTTCGTATGGTTTCTTTGCTGCATCGTAAATAGAATAAATTGCTATACCAGCAAGAATAAATGATTGTGCGCCGCCACTTCCTTGGGCGAATGCTTTCCAACCCGGTGTTTTGGCACCAAATGTGGCCCATGTGTCCGCCAACTTCAAAGCACTCTCAAACGACTTGATTGATGATGTAGCGGATTTGCCCCGCATTTTTATTGAATCTTGGCTCTTTTTTTGATTCTCAATGATCGCGATTGCTTGTGTTTTCCAGAGCCCAACAAGCTCATTTAACTGAGCGTTCCAGGTTGCCGTATATGTCCCTGAAAAAGTCGCCGGTGTGACAAGCTCAATGCCGGTCACATCACCAGCACTTTGACTTGAAAGCTTCGTTTGGAGAAAGTTGAAGTATTGTGCTTGTGCGACTGCTTCGATGAACTGTTGCCACTCGGTCTGTGTGACCTCAGCGGGAGCTGCTTGCGCGATAACATTCGGCACAATCTTGGACAATTC
>JBFYTT010000143.1:0-3055 GCA_041300425.1 Roseiflexaceae bacterium | reverse complement strand
CCTCTGTCGATGCGTTGTGGTCGGCTGTTGTGGTCTCTGATAGCGGTGTGGATTGCCAGTCTGCCCAGAGCGCCTGCATAGCAGGACTCGATTCGAGCAGATGCGTAAGCGGCCCCTCAGCGATAATCTGCCCGTCTTCGATCACGATGACCGTGTCGGCCTGCGCCAACACCGCCGGTCGATTGCTACTTGCAAGGATGGTTGTACCAGTGTAGGCGAGATGTCGCAGGATATGTGCTTCGGTCACGACATCGAGAGCGCTCGTGACGTCATCGAGAATCATGAGCTGCGCTGGGCGTAGCAAAGCCCGTGCCAGCCCCACGCGTTGCCGTTGCCCACCCGAAAGGCGCATCCCCCGTGGACCGACTGCCGTATCGAGCCCCTCGGGCATGCGCGCGATGTCGACATCGAGGGCAGTCGCGGTCAGGACGTCGGCAAGCCCTTCAGGCGATGCGCCGAACGTAATGTTGTCCCGGAGTGTCGTGCTAAAGAGAAACGGCTGCTGGGGCACGGCAACGACTGCGCGCGACCAGATACGATTGCTGTCTGTCGAATTCCACAGGATTGTCCCCTGCTGTGGCGCGAGCAGTCCTGCACAGAGGTTGAGCAGGGTGGTTTTGCCGCTTCCGACGCGGCCGGTGACTACCGTCATTGACCCGCGCTGGAGCGTGAACGACACGTTACTGACGCCACGACCTTGCAAATGCTGATAGCGCAACCCCTGCACGCTGTAGTGGTCGAGCGGCGGCACTGGCGTGTCAGCAGATGCAGTGGATCTGTCGGCCGGCGCTCGATGAGACTCGATGAGGGCTGTTGGCTGATCTGGCATGGATACTACCAGGCGTTCAATCGATACCGTTTGTTGGGCATAATCGCCGACAAAGGTAGCCCATGTTTGCGGCATCGTTGCGACAATACTCAATCCCGTAAACAGTACCAACACATCCCCGACCCCGATGGTCTGCAGTGCAATCTCGGGTATGGCGTACCAGAGCACGATGGCACTGGCAATTGCAATGCTGACGTCGACCAGATTGCGGCTAGAGAGTTGCTCGAATGCTTCACTGCGCAGTGCGTTGCGTTTGCGTTGTTCGCCAAGTGCGCGCACGTCGGCGATGTATGCAGGTTGCATGCCCAAGAGTTGGATTGTCTGTGTACTCTTGACGATGGTGCCGATGAGTCGACTCGAGCGGTCGTCGAGTGCTCCTTCTGCATACCGATATACCAGATAGTGCCGCCAGAACGCTGTTGCAACGAGGCCTTGGACAATCAATGGCGCGAGTGCCAGCAGGCTGAGACGTGCATCGATACTCCACATCACTGCATAGGCGCAGACAGTGGCAATGGTGGTCCCGACGACCTCGGGGAGCCAAAGGGGGAAATCAGCGACTTCACCTGCGTCCTCCCGTAGCCGATTGATTGATTCGGCGGGGTGCACGGGTGCTGTCTCTGCACCAGGGCGATGGAACGATGCTGCCACGCTGTTCGCCTGCAGTACACCCATCGCATGATAGCGAAAGGTGATGTTTGTCCAGGATTCAACGAGGACACAACCCAGCCGCACCACGGTGACTGCAGTGAACGCGGCGATTAACCACCAGAGCACCGACGATTGGGCAGACAAGCCCAGCTCGTTGAAGAACCGTTGTTCGATCAGAAGCACCGCAAATGGTGCCATGAACGTACCCAGGCGTGCCGCGCTGTATGCACCAAAGACCCACGGCGACTGCGTGATCATGGCACGCGTAAACTGTGGAGTGGGAATACTCATGGTGCACCTTGCGTGTGTGTTGCTTGCAGCGACGCTGAATAGCTGTCAGTGATAGACTTGAGCATTGCCGGTTCAGCGATTTCGATGATGCTGCCATCTGCCAGTATGACCACCACGTCTGCTGCTGCGGCAGTGGATAGGCGGTGCGCAATGGTGATTGTTGTGCGTTGTGCCGCGATGCGTTCGATGGCAGTGCGGAGCAGGCGTTCGGTGTGCGGGTCGACCTGAGCGGTCGCTTCATCCAAGATAACCAACCCTGGTTTTCGGAGTGAGACGCGCACGAATGCCAAGAGTTGTGCTTCGCCAGGAGTGAGGACACGCCCTTCGTCATCGAGCGCGGTATCGAGCCCATCTGCAAAGGACGCATACCACGTATGTAGGCCGAGGTCTTCGATGCAGGTGATGATGTCGGTATCAGACCATGCGGTGTGCCCACCACTGATGTTGTTTCGCAGCGTTGTGGGCAGGATGTCGATTTCTTGGGGGATGACGCCAATCCGCTGGCGCATCGACGAAACGCTGACGTCAGCCAGGGGAATCCCCGCAATGGCAATTTCGCCGGCGGTGGGTTGTTCGAACTGGGCAAGTAATCGACCAAGTGTTGTTTTGCCGCTCCCTGTGCGGCCCATCAACGCAATATGCTGACCAGCTTCAATACGCAAGGTGACCCCGTGCAATGCATCGCGCTCTGCATCTGGGTAGCGGAACGTCAGGTTGTTGATGTGCACCGCGAGTGGACCGTCGGGGAGGTCACGGGTACCGGTTGGGTGATGCAATGGTGCAGCCAGCAACGCATCACAGCGCCGGAATGCGCCGACAGCGCGCAGGACCAAGGTGTAGTTGGTGCTCCATGCATCGATTGGCAGCGCCAGCAGTCGTACCATTCCAATCAGCGCGATTACGTCACCCACGCTGCCATACCCGGCACGGTAGCGCCATAGACCAATGAGCGCGGCGAGGATCCAGCCGAATGCCGTTATCGCTCCCGCGATGACGGTGCCACGTTCGTTTTGCATAACTGCAAAGCGATGGGTGCGCATCCGATCGTTGACGCGTGGCGTCAGCAACTGCTGGGCAAAGGGTTGTGCGTGCACCGATTGCAGATCAACGGTACTCGAGAGCGTTTCGTGGAGGGTGTCGAAGAGGGCTGCGTCGGCAGCCCGTTCTCGTTCCCACGCAGCCGCATTCTGCTGCTGTGTCTGTGCCACGAGTAGCGCGCCGATGAGGACGTACGCGCAGAGAATCAGCGCAACGCTGCCGTCTGACAGCAGCGTCGTCCAGAGT
>JBFYTT010000101.1:0-2682 GCA_041300425.1 Roseiflexaceae bacterium | reverse complement strand
CGTTAATTGTGTTTGAGCGAAACGTCGGTCTGCAGGACTACCTGCGTGACAACGTTTGTATCTTGGATGCCAAAGTGACAAGCGATCTCGTCCTACAGATTTTCATCCCCAGTTCGCCGTTGCACGACATGGCGGTCATCATCCGCGGAGAACGCATTTTGGCGGCCCGGGTCGAGCTGCCGTTGAGCCAAGATATCGGCGGCGTGAAGCGCTTTGGGACACGGCATCGGGCCGCACGGGGGATTACCGAACAATCCGACGCTGTGGCGCTGGTGGTATCCGAAGAAACAGGCACGATTTCGCTTTTCTATAACCGCGAGATGACCAGCAACTTATCCGAAGAGAGCATTGTAATCCTCTTGACGACGTTATTGCATGTCGAAGAGAAAAAAGCCGCGGTGAACGCATGAAGCGCATCCGCAACATCGTGTGGCAACGGGTCCTGGTGGCTTTTTTGGTGGCGTTTGGATTGTGGGTCTATGTCGACATCACCAATAACCCCAGCACCAAAACCACCATCAAACTCCAACTCCAGAAAGTCGGTCTGCCCGAGGGATATGTACTCATCGACGCATCCGGCCAAGAAGACAGTACGCTGACGATGGTAGAGGTAGTCGTCTATGCCTCGCAGGCGACCATTAATGCGCTCCGTGCAGACGAAAACATCAAAGCCACTATCGATTTGTCGAAAGTGGGTATCGGCGAACAGCTCGTCACTATTAATGTTGTCCCGGACAGTGGCTTGGGGTATATCAAGGCAGAAGCCAGTCCGGCACAAATGCCCATTCGTGTCGATACCATCAAACAAGAAGACATTGCCGTCGATCGGGTTTCGGGGAACGATAGTTATGATGTAGCCCTGTACAAACCGACCGTCGGGATTTCTGAGCCGAGTAATGGCAAAATCCGCGTCAGTGGCCCGGCGGGCTTATTGAGTAGCGTTGCCGCAGCCCAGTATGCCATCGACATCATGTCACGCACTGCCGATTACACCATTGATGCTGACGTGGTCCTCAAAGATGATCTCGGCAAAACCATCAAAGGGTTGACCGTTGTCCCGGCGCAGATCACGGCCCGCGTGGTGATGAACCCGTCGTCGGTGCGTAAGCAAGTAGTCATTGTGCCGACGCTCAACGGGTCAGTGGCACCGGGGTACCGCATCAGCGGCATCACGGTGGATCCAATCTTTGTAACGGTGAGCGGCGAGGCGGGGGCACTCGATGGTGTGTCGTCGATAGCGACCGACATCATTGATGTAGGGGACAGTACCGCAACGATCACCAAGACCGTATTGTTGTCGAACAATTTGGGTGCCAAGGTGACTCTGACCGAGGGTACCAATCGTGCCGTCGATGTGGTCATCAGTGTGGTCAAATCGGCCGAGCCGTTGCGTGTCAGACTACCGTTTGCGGTGACGCTCCTCGATATACCCGAGGGGATGATCATGCAGGCCGTGCCTGCAGTGGTGATGCTCGACATCAGCCTGGGTGCATCTAAGCAGCGGAACGGCGTCAACGGCATTGTGCCCGAAGTGCGTGTCGGTACGTGGGACCCCGCCAACCCGATGCGCCAAATACAACTCACCCTGCCCAATGATGTCCGCTTGCTCAATGACCTGCCGTTCATACGCATCGAGCGCATGGGTGACGTGCAAGCAGAACCAACCACGACTGTCGCACCCGAAGCGACGGCTACCGTCACAGACGCTCCAACCGATGGTGCGCTGACGCCGACGGTGACGCCCATTGCCGAAGAGAGCATGCAGCCGAGCCCCACAGCGACGGTAACGGCGACACCGAGTGTAACCAGTACTGCGACCATGACGGTGACCCCCACTCCATGAGTGTCTGATGACCGTCATCGGATTGAGCTGAATATCTGGTACTATAGCGATAGTACGCAACATAAAGTGAGTGTAGCCATGTCGTTAACCCGTGCAGAAGTCGTCCGTGTCGCAGATTTAGCGCGCCTCCGTCTGAGCGATGGAGAAATAGATGCAATGCAGAGTCAACTTTCGCGGATTTTGGAGCATGTCAGTGCCCTCCAGGCCGTCGATGTGACAGGCGTTGAACCGACTGCACAGGTGACGGATTTGGTGAATGCACTGCGTACCGATGCCAACTGGCCTTCGTTGGACCGGGCGGCTGCAATCCGCAATAGCGCTGATACTGACTTGGGAATGTTCCGCGTCAAAGCGGTTTTCGAAGAGCAATAGCTCCAAGATTTTTTGCGGCTGCGCTGGTTGACCACCCCGTATCTTGTTGCAACGATGCATCTGCAGACGTCGGTTGGCTGTCGGAGACGCACATGGTCGTGTGTGTGTATGTGCTGTACGGCACATTGTAGAGGAGCTGTCTGTGCGATTCTCCAACCCACTGAATGCAATTCTCGGTGCTTTCGGGCGTGACCTCGGCATCGATCTCGGTACCGCCAATACATTGGTCCACGTGCGCGGGCGCGGGATCGTCATCTCAGAGCCATCGGTCGTCGCCATCGACAGCAAGACCAAAGAAGTCATCGCCGTCGGGGCCGAAGCCAAGGCCATGGTGGGCAAAACACCCGCCAATATCATTGCCGTGCGCCCGCTGAAGGATGGCGTTATCGCCGACTTCGACGTCGTCGAAAAGATGATCAAACACTTCATCGAAAAAGCCCATGATCGTTCGTTTGGCCTGATTGCCC
>JBFYTT010000070.1:0-6860 GCA_041300425.1 Roseiflexaceae bacterium | reverse complement strand
GTTGGACCTGCGTGATGACGGTCGTCGTGGTGGTCGTGATATTGCCGGCAGCGTCGAGATAGACCGACACGTCGGTGATTTGGACATCGCCGTTCTCTATGGTGGGGATGCGAGTGAGCACGCCGGTGGTGATGTAATCGTAGTTGTATGCCAAAATGGGCGACGGCGAAATCATCTCGAGCGCGATGCTGTTGGCACGTTTGAGTGCACTGTCTTTGGGGTACGGGAACAAATCTGCGGGTAATTCGGTTATCCCAATCGCCCAGACGTCGTTGCGTTGGGCAAGCGCGTCTGCCACCGATTGGTTGGTAGGCGCCAAAATAGCGTCTGGGGTGGTGTTGGGCACGACTGGGGTTCGATCACGAACGCCGCCTTCGATTTGGCAGGCAGTGAGTACCAGTACAAATCCCAAAAACAGTCCTACGCGGGTGAAAAAAGTGCTGTCGTGCATGGGAATCTACCTCTAGCGGCCATGGAGCGCACGATGTGCACGCCATTGCTCGGCATGTAACTGCATTTCAAAAAATTCAATCGCCACCGTTCCATCCGAATGACGGATATGTGGGGCGAGATGCGCATAGACCGGGTTGTCGAGCCGCGGCAGGTCGTCGCTGTAGTAGGCGGTGCGCCAGTCACTATCGACAATGAGAAAGCCCAGGCTGCGATAGGAACGGACTGCTCGTTCATTGACTGACGCAACATCCAAGACCATCGTCACGAATCCGAGTTCACCGAAGAATACATCCAAGAACCCTTGCATCGCTTCGGTACCCAAGCCTCGGCCCACATATGCAGCCGAAAAGGTAATCCCCAAGCGTGCTTGTTTTTTGGCGTTGTCGATTTCGCGGAGCGAAATGCGCCCCATGAGTTCGCCGCTACGGCTATCCACTGCCCAGTGCCTGCGCGAAGCGATGATGTCATTGAACCACGTCCCCGAAAACGGTGATTGGGCACGCTGCAAGTTCCAAATCGATTCGAACGGGTCATTATAGGATGGCCAGCGGTAACTGCGCTCGTCATCATAACGGTTCCACGGGCGGATAATCGTGCGTGGGGTCTGTGACATGCGATTAGGACCCCTCGACACGAGTCACTCCTGCCACGATTGTCGGCAAGGCGTTCCCCGGGGTTTGGTTGATGTGGACATCTGCCATCACACTGAAGATAGACGCAGGATCGGTGTTGATGGTCAGTACCCGCGCACCGGACCGTTTGGCGATGAACGGAAATTGCGCAACCGGATCGGCAGCGCTCAGTTCGCCGACAAAGAGAATCGCGTCGCAGGTTTCGACGGCAGTCTGTGCGCGCCGTACATCGGACCGTGCGAATCCTTCGCCCAGGAGCACAACATCGGGCCGCAATGGGCTGCCACAGCGTTGACAGCGCGGCGGGATGTCGCCTTCTTCATCCCAGTCGCCGGGATGACCTGATTCGACACAGCGGGTCCGGTGAACCGAACCGTTCAATTCGAGAATATCTCGTGAACCGGCACGCCAGTGCAAGCCATCGATGGCCAAACTCACCAACAGAAATGTCGGAACGTGCTGTTCGAGGTCGACGAGTGCATGATGGCCGACACTCGGATCGGCAATCTGTGTCTGTCCACGACGGAAGTTGTACCATTGCCAGACCAGTTTGGGGTTGCGTGCATAGGCTTGTGGGGTCGCCAAATCGCGGACATCGTATGCCGCCCAGGGGCCGATGATTGCTTGACGAAAAGATGCAACGCCACTTTCGGCAGACATCCCGCCACCGGTGACGACAACCAGCTTCTGCGCTGTTTTGAGTTGGGTTATCAGCGCATCGAGTGCGTGCATCGTTCCCCTTTCGTCAGGGTGTCGTGATGAGGCTCTTTTGTGGGGCCCACCCCTCGACGATGGTCATGTCGGCGGTGTAGCGGATTTTGAGCCAAACGGTGCCGTCTGCGCTCTGCGGCCCATCGACCCACTCGACGCGTGCACCAGCCGGGATACTCCCCACGACCGAGCCGTTACTGGCAGGTTCATCGTAGAGTTCGAGCGCTGCGTCGCCGCCGACGAGCAACGTTTGCAAATCTCCGTTGCTATCAGAGAACAACTCGCTCGCCCAACTCGGCAGCGATATGCTGGGGAGACGGAGCGATATCCCACTCAACATGCCGTCGCTCTGTGCAGGTTGGCTCGATACATAGTACCAGCCACCCGCACCAAGCCCACCCAATACAAGCAATGAAATCAGCACACGTCCCAGTGTGCGATTGCGTTGCCGGCGTTTGCGTGGTTGTGTGCCCGCTTGGGGTGTGGTTTGGGTGGCAGACGGTGGTTGATTGTCGCCAAGCGGCCCCGTACCGTTGCCGCCTATCACGATGTCGCGGCGGGCTTGTTCGATGAGTTCGAGCAGTTCATCGAGATTATTGAGACGATTTCGGTAGTTGCGTGCGGTGCAACGCATAATCAGGTCGTCGATTTCGGGCGGACACCCAGCGCTCACCACCGCTGATACCGGCGGGATGTCGCTCGACTCGTGCTGCGTCAGGATTTCGTCTGCATTGGTGCCGCTAAATGGCCGGAAGCCACCGAGAATCTCGAATAGCAGTATCCCTACCGCATAAATCGCACTTTCGACCGTCTCGGCACTGCCTTGCTGTCGCTCCGGTGATCGATAGCTCGCAATGTCGATAAGAACCTCGTTGGGAGTTAAGGTCCAGTTTTCGATCCACTTCACGTGGCCTTCGCTGATAACGACAAAGTCATTACTGCTAATGGGCGGGTGCGGGATATGTGATTCTTGGCAGGCTTTGATGACGGCAACGATGTGCCGGATGTATTGCAGTGCCTCGATGGGAGTGACCGGTGCACGGGCACGGAGTGTTTTGCCGGTGACAAACTCGGTGATGAAAAACGGCCGGTCTTCGATGGTGCCGCTGTCGTACACCTCGGGGAGTGCGCTGTGGACATTGCGGGCGCGCAATTCGGAGTCCGATATGAAGCGCTCACGAATGCCACGCTGATCGACCAGATGGCTTCGCATCAGGTTGAGGAGCACCGGCCGATTGAGTTTGTCGTCGTAGGCACGATAGACGGTCGCGATGCGCGTGGCACCGAGGCGTTCGTCAACGCGATAGCGTCCATGGATGCGTGGCTGTGCTGTCATGCACCTCACCTTATGCGACTAGCTGCGACTCCGAGAGTGTTACCACATATTATAGCACTATGGTGCGTTCGGGTATAGCGGGAGCGAATGATGAATGATGTATTGGATAGGTATCTTTTGCTGTGAACAGCGGGCTGGGTAACCGATGTGTTCAATGAGGCAATAGCATGTGCGCAATCACGTCGGGATGGGTGCGTGGAATCCAGTGATTCGCCTCGGGGTGGATGTCGACGACGAGCCACGGGAGCGTGGCGCGATGGCGCTCGGCGAGCGAGACAAGCAGGGCGGTGTCGTTGGCGCCCCAGAGGAGTGTGGTCGGTACACTGCCGTCGGGCAACGGGATTTCGCACGAGCCACCCGGGACAGCGAACGTAGCCGCGCGATACCAGTTCAACGCCCCGGTCACGCGACCAGGGAGCTCCCAAGCCGCCTGCAGAGCGGCTTTTTCGGTCGGAGTGAGATCTGCTGATGCAAACGCACCAAGCGGGATTTCGTACGTATTGGCGACAAAGCGCTCCTCAAAATCTGCAGAGCGCAAGGCCTTGATGTAGCCCGATGCGCGCAATTGGTTTTCGTCATGCGTCAATGCGTCGAGGAAAATCGCCGGGTGTGGTGCGTTGCAGAGTACTGCGCGCGCGACGCGCGCAGGGTGCAGACTGACCACTGCCCATGCCACCACGCCGCCCCAATCATGCCCAACAAGGGTGAATGGTCGCTGCGGCGCGAGGGCATCCGCGATTGCGATGACATCTGCCACCAGGTGCGTAATCGCATAGGCGTCGATATCACTTGGTGCATCAGAACGATGGATACCCCGTCCGTCTGGCACGATAACGTAGTAATGATGGGCTATCAGTGGTACAACCCGTGACCAGCACTCTGCAGTATCGGGGAACCCATGTAAAAGGATCACCGGCGCTGCCGTGGGATTGCCGTATGTGGTCACGTGCAAATGTACATCGCCATTGAGAATACTGTGGTTCTGCATAGCATTATCTTACCTGTAACCTGTAACCTGTAACCTGTAACCTGTAACCTGTAACCTGTAACCTCGCCCGGTTATCCACTAGAATAGCACTATCCCCTACACATAAGGAGGTAGCAGATGTTTCGTGATATCGCGACGGTCCGTACTCGCCTCGCCGACCAAAAATACATCGCGTCAGAATCGATAGCCACAACATTGTTCCTCGCCAGTCGACTCGACAAACCGATCCTTGCCGAAGGCCCGGCGGGCACCGGCAAAACCGAACTCGCCAAAGCCACCGCCGCCGCGACCGGACGTGAACTCATCCGCCTGCAGTGTTATGAGGGTATCGACGAATCACGGGCCTTGTATGAGTGGGAATACGCCAAACAGCTGCTCTACACCCAATTACTCCGTGAGCGCATCGGCGGCATGGTCAGTGCAGCAGATACGTTGGCGGCGGCGGCCGATGCCATTGCGAACGAAGAAAACGTCTTTTTCTCAGAACGCTTTCTGTTAGCCCGACCGTTGTTGCGCGCTATCACCAGCCCCAACCCGGTGGTGCTACTCATCGACGAAATAGACCGTGCGGATGCCGAGTTCGAAGCATTTCTGTTGGAGTTACTGAGCGATTTCCAGGTCAGCATCCCCGAATTGGGCACAATCAAAGCAATCCACAAACCGATCGTGATTTTGACCAGCAACGACACGCGCGAACTGTCCGAAGCACTCAAACGGCGCTGCTTGTTCCTCTATGTGGGCTATCCAGACGCCGAAT
The DNA here is from genome assembly GCA_041300425.1 of Roseiflexaceae bacterium. Taxonomy (GTDB): domain Bacteria; phylum Chloroflexota; class Chloroflexia; order Chloroflexales; family Roseiflexaceae; genus UBA965. Next base: position 1,983 of record JBFYTT010000070.1, on the reverse strand, counting down.
CAGAGCTGGCCGTGGTCAACCTGCGTGTCCCCGGTGTACCCCCAAAATTGGCCGCCCAGGTGGTCGAAATGGTGCAGCGCCTACGTGCGCTCGATCTGCGCAAGACCCCCAGCATGTCCGAGACCATCGATTGGGCGCGGGCATTGGTCGAACTCAACGTCAAACATCTCGACCGCAACGCCATGGATGCGACCATGAACGTCCTGCTCAAGTACGAGTCGGATGTCCAGAAGGGCAAACGGTTGGTCAGTCGCGACGACGACGCACCGACCGATGTGACCCGCGAACGAGACCGTGATCGCGGCAAAGATCGCGATCGTGACCGTGGTCGTCGTGACCGCTAAAAAATTTATGCAATTGTCAGATATATGGACAAAATTGAGCCTCTAGGATAGGCGGGAGGCAGGCAATGGACGAGCGACTAATTGCATTCATCCGGGCCTTGCGTGGGCGCGAGGTGCGCGTGTCGATGGCCGAAAGTATCGACGCCCTGCGTGCCCTCGAGCAGATCGACGTGGCCGAGCGCGGCGCGGTGCAGACCGCCTTGCAGAGTAGTCTGGTCAAAGAGCGTGCCGATATAGCAGTCTTTGACGAACTGTTCCTGCAGTTTTTTGGGGTCGACGCACCGCCGCCGATGCAAACACCCGGCGGTGGGTTGCCCGACGACGGGGCTGCCCAGCTCGAGCAGATGCTCCAAGAGTTGCTCGACAGCCTCGACGATGAGGCACTCGAACGGCTCATCGAGGCGTTGATGGGCAATGGCATGACCCGCGCCGAACTGCGCGAAATGATGCAGCAGAAGGATGCCTTGCCCGATATGAGCGAGGGCTTGCCGCTGTCGTGGGCCATGCGTATGGCCATGGACGGCATAGGGATGCCCATCGCCAACGAAATGTTGCAGATGGTGCTCGAACGCCTGCGCCAGATGGGCGTCGACCCGGCTCAGATGAAGCAGATCGAGCGCGAGCTGCGTGAAAACCGCGCCACCATTGCCCAGCAGGTGGCCGAAATGGTCCAGGCCGAACAAGGCGCGGGCAAGGCAGACGAGGACCGCGAGGTCAAGCGTGACGAGTTGCTCGATCGGCCGTTTGATCAGTTCAGCTTCGACGACGTGCCTACTTTTCGGCGCGAAGTGAGCCGGCTCGCGGCACGCTTGCGCTCGAGTGCGGCCTTACGCATGAAGCGCGCCCAGCGCGGCACGCCGGATATCCGTCGCACGGTGCGGGCCAACCTGCGCTACCAGGGAATTCCCTTGGAATTACGCTACATCAAGAAAGATTTGCGCCCAAAGTTAACGGTCATCTGCGACGTCTCGGGCTCGATGCGGGCGGCGGCGGCGTTTATGCTCTTGCTTGTATATGCGCTCCAGGACCAGGTCAAACGCACGCGGCCATTTGTCTACTACCGGACCATTGCCGATGTGACGAAGGACATCCAAGAGTTACGTCCCGAAGCTGCGATTCAAATCCTGCCGGATCGCATCCAGGGCGGGCCGTACCAGACCAGTCTGGGGAGCTGTTTAACGACCTTCCTCAAAGATCACTCCGGGGCGGTGGACCGGACAACGACGGTCATCTTCATGGGTGACGGTGACGATCATCGTGGTGTGCCGCGGGTCGAGGACTTTGTGGCATTACGCAAAAAAGCGCACAAGGTGCTCTGGTTCAATCCCGAACCCGATTGGCGTTGGTACCGCGAAGACAATTATATGCACATCATCAAGCCACAGGTCGATGGGGTTCATGTGGTCAGTACGTTGCGCGAGTTGAGCGTGGCGATCGATGGGCTTTTTCGGGTGTAGGGTGAAATTTTCTGTGTGTGGGCGGAAGCGCATGCGCTTCCGCTTTTTCGTATGGTGAACCTTTGCGGACGCTACGCTTCTCACAACAAAAAAAGAACCAACAAACATCCCCTCCATGCAGTGGCGCGTTCTGCACAAAGGAGACGTTCATTGCCTCAAGCTGTAACCTGTAACCTGTAACC
>JBFYTT010000054.1:0-3923 GCA_041300425.1 Roseiflexaceae bacterium | reverse complement strand
ACCTAGAGCTGGGCATCACGTGCTGGCTCGGCGCCAAAGTCGATAGCGAAGGTGCGGTTACCATCCCCGCCAAATTGTTGACGGATCTGGTCGGCAGTTTGCCCAATGACCGCATCAGTCTCGAGCTCGAGCCGTCGTCACAGAGCATCAAATTGACGTGTGCACGCTACGAAAACAACATCAACGGCATCAACGCCGAAGAATTTCCCGATTTGCCAGACCTCAACCAAGGTGAGCCCATCGCGGTCTTTGCCTGCGACGTATTGCGCGAGGCAATCGATCAGATTGCCTTTGCAGCTGCGACAGACGACTCACGGCCGGTACTCACGGGTGTGTTGCTGCGCTTGCGCGACAACCATGCAACGTTGGCGTCGGCAGACGGGTATCGGTTGGCCCAGCGGATTATCCCGCTGGCGACACCGGTTGCTGAGCCGGTCGAGGTCATCATCCCGGCCCGTGCGTTGATCGAATTGTCACGCATCATCGCCGGCAGCGAGGGTGATGTCGCCATGACGATGACCGCAGGTGGCGGGCAGGTGTTGTTCCACACCGAAGACATCGACCTTGTGTCGCGCGTGATTGACGGCAAATACCCCGACATCGAGCGAGTCATCCCACAGTCGTACACCACCCGCACCATCGTCGAGACTGCCGAGCTCGCCAAGGCAATCCGGGTAGCAGCGCTATTTGCCAACTCCTCGAATAACATCGTGCGCTTGACCATTGAATCCGGCAGCGATACCGCCCCGGGGCAGATCCAAATCAGTGCCAACGCTGCCGAAGTAGGCAACAACAGCAGTAGCGTCGATGGTATGGTCAACGGCGATGGCAACAAAATCGCCCTCAATGTGCGCTTTTTGCTCGAAGCCCTGAACGCCATGAAGACGAACCAAATCGCCATCGAGACGCAGACCGAACAAAACCCAGCGGTCTTTCGCCCGGTTGGTGTCGACGGCTATGTCCACATCGTCATGCCGATGATGGTGCGCTGAGTATCTATTCCGTCCTGAGCGCCGGCGACGAGCCGGCGCTTTTGCATAGCACAGAGGAGCTTGTGCATGAGTACAACCAAGCACGCGCTGGCGATTGGTGCCCATCCCGATGACTGTGAGTTTGGTGCCGGTGGTACCCTCGCCAAGCTCGCACGCGACGGCTGGCAGATAACCTACATCATCGTGACCAATGGCAATAAGGGCACGCACGACAAAACGCTGAGCCCGTTTGTGCTGTCCGAAACGCGTGAGGCCGAGCAACGCAACGCACTCGAGGTTTTTGGGAACGGTCATCGCGTTATCCATTGTCGCTACAATGACGGTGAACTCGAAGCGTCGATGGCGCTACGCCTCGAGATGTGTATCTACATCCGCACACTCAAACCAACCATTGTGTTCACACATGACCCGTGGAAGCAGTACATGTGGCACCCCGATCACCGTGCGGTAGGATTTGCGGTGCTCGACGGCGTCGTGTCGGCGCGCGATCACCTGTTCGTGCCGGGCCTCCGCCAGGTCGGGATCGATGTCTGGCGACCCGAGACCCTCTATCTGTGGGGTGCTGAGCAATTGGATCACTTCGAGGACATCACGAGTACTCTCGACACCAAAATCCAATCGCTGATCGAACACCACACCCAGCTCGACAATGCCAAAGGGTGGGAAGAGCGTACTCGCAATCGGGCAGCAGAAGTCGGCGCAATGGCAGGGTTTGCTGCGGCCGAAGGCTTCAAGAAGATGATTGTCTAGAGGGACTGGTCAGTTCCAACTCCAGGGGGGGACGTCCCGCGCCGGGACGTTCCCTTTTGGTATGGTGCGCAGTTCGGTCCTGAGGAGGCGGATCAACGTACGCATGCGGGCGTTGGTGTTCATGGTGAGCAACATCTGTTTGAGTGCGGGTGCGAGTTGGAACGCATATGCGATTTGCCAACTCAGCGTGTCGTCGTCGTCAGACCAATTGATGCGCTGGCGATGGAGCTCACCGACATTGCGCATGACCTGTATATAGCGCTCGTAGACGAAAGTGAACGCATGTCGGGCGGCAATGTTTGCGGTACTCGGGACTTCGGGTAGACCCGCCCATTCGGCAATCAGGTACGGTGAACGTTGCACAATACCAGTGACGTGGATGCGCGCGCCGCCGAACCCTTGGATCAGGGCGCGACCATCGTCTGCGATGAAATGCGAATCGATGCTCAAGAGCGTGCCCACATCGTGAGGCAGACGCAAGGGATACTCGTCTCCTGTCGAGGGGAACGCCAAAATGCTGTCTTGCATGGTGTTTTGTAGCTGTTGCGGTGCCGAATGATGCGCTGCGGGCTCGCACAAGACGACTGCAATGGGGATGTTTTGGGCAATACAATCTGCAAACATCGTGCGATAGCGTGGTTCGAAAATGTGGTACGTAAATGGTGCAGTGGGGAACTGCACCACATTCGGCAAGGGGAACAACGCAACCGTTGGTTTGGTTCGTTCACCCATCATTGCTGTTACTCCGTCGCGCGGCACATTACCAGACGCGGCACACCAGCCCTTTGAGATACTCCCCTTCGGGGAAGCTCAGCAAAACGGGATGGTCTGGGGCTTGGGTATGGCGCTCAATCACCTGTACATCGCGTTGGGCATCGACCGATGCGCCAAAGATGACTTTTTGGAACAAATCCGGCGACACCAACCCCGAACACGAGTAGGTCGCCAGCAAACCACCGGGTCGCAGTAACTTCATTGCCAACAGGTTGATATCTTTGTAGCCGTGCGTGGCACGATCGACCTGGGCTTGACTGTGTGCGAACTTGGGTGGATCGAGAATAATCATGTCGAAGCGGCGTTCTTCGTCGCGGTATTTGCGCAAGAGCTTAAAGACATCGGCTTCGACGATTTCGAGCGGGGTAGATGCGGCGCCGTTGAGCTTGATGTCGTTTTGGAGGGCGTCGAGGGCCATTGCACTGCCGTCGACCGCGGTTATCGAGCGGGCGCCGCCGAGGGCAGCCGCCACACTGAAGCCGCCGGTATAACAGAAGCAATCGAGCACGTCCGCACCATTTGCGTAGGCTGCTACCGCAATGCGATTGAGGGCTTGATCGAGGTAGCCGCCGGTTTTTTGGCCATTATCCAGGTCCAACGTCTCGCGCAGGCCGGTGGGGTGGTTAATAATCAACGTCTCGGGCGGGGCTTCGCCCCAGAGGACACCATGGCTCGACGACAGCCCTTCGAGATTGCGCATCTCGGGATCGCTGCGGTCAAAAATGCCTTTGGGTTGCATCAAATCGACAATCGCCTGGACAATGTCGGTACGCCGTTCGTCGATACCGCGGGTCAGGAGTTGCACCGACACATAGTCGCCGTAGCGATCGATAATCAAACCAGGGATGAGATCTGATTCGCCGTGGACGATGCGCATCGCATTGGCGTCGTTGTAGGCGGGGTGTTTGAGGCGCATGCTCAGCGCATTGGCGATGCGGCGACGAAAGTACAAGCCGTCGATCGGCTCGTCGTACTTCCACGTCATGATGCGTGCGCGGATCTGGGATTGCGGGCTCCACAGACCGCGGGCGAGCCACTCACCGTCGTGGCTGTAGATCTCGACCTCATCTGCGTCGGCACTGGGACCACGGGCAATCGCCCCCGAAAAGATCCACGGATGACGGTTATGTACGGGCCGCTCGCGGCCGGGTTTGAGTTCGATCGATGACATCGGTTGTCTTTCGTTGCGGGACGCCGATGATTTCACCGGTGCTTGTATTGTACCCTAGCAACCGGTAATCGCCACACCCTAGCGCATATGCGGCTGGCACCAATCGGTGAACAGACTGAGCAGATTGTCGATGGTGTGCGTCGGATCATCTGCGACGGGAGTTGCGTGGAGGGCGGACAAAAAATACACGAGATAATCAAAAAACTGCCGATATGCTGCGTATTGCAGACGCACTT
>JBFYTT010000039.1:0-2578 GCA_041300425.1 Roseiflexaceae bacterium | reverse complement strand
GCGCACGGACACGGCTCCGTGAGATTTTTGTGGAGGCGGAACTCTTTCCTACCGTCAGGCGTCTTATTGCTGACGAAGAGACCTAGAGACAGATGTGGTAGACATGAGCACTATTTCGCATTCCGATATGAGCCTGCTCCAGGCTTTGGCAGACAACGAATTGCCAGCAAACCAGAGCGTAGCCTTGCGGGCCCGCTTTGTGACCGAACCAATGCTCGCCGATGCGTACAGCGAACTTGCATTGATGCGTGAGCTGATGCACGACATGCCCGCCGCCCGGCCGGCACGTTCGTTGCGGCTTGATCACCAGGTGATGCAACAGGCACGTGGCTGGCGCTGGTGGCTCATCAGTCCGCCTGGCGGGCAGTTTTTGCCGGCCCTCAGTGTGACGGCCTGTCTCTGTGTTGCGTTGCTTTTCGGCACCGGGTACGACCAAGTCAGTACACCCGATCAGCTCTACCTCAAGGGGTCGGTAGCTGCGCCCATGCGAGCCGATGCACCCGCTGAAGCAGCACCTACCGACGCTGCGCGGGCAGCCGACGCATCGGTCCCCCTCGTTGCACAGCAACCCGAACCGAGCATGCTCCCCTTGTTGGGTGTGACGGCTGGCTTGGTTGGTACGGTTGGGTCTGCCCGCTGGCTCATGCGTCTGCGCAAAATACACCGCAAAGTAGTCTAATTGTGCCCACCCGACCATGGGCCATCGCAGTGATGGCAATGCTGATGATTGCCGTCAATGTTGGCTTCTACCTGCTCCCCTTTGATTACAGAGGTCTCGGCGATTATGCAATCGCCGGGGTCTTTGCATTAACAGCCATTGCAACCGCCACCATTGTCGTACCAGTCCCCTACATCCCCATCGTCATCCACCTCGCCCAGCAGAGCACGCACCCGCGGGATCTGGTGCTGATTGCGCTGGCAGCCGGGCTCGGGTCGGTGGTGGGCGAGACAAGTGGCTACCTTGTCGGCCGCGCCGGCAGCAGTGCCGTCACCGACACGCGCATGGCGCGCTGGGTAGCCGAGCAGATGACGCACCCGGTGCGTTCGTTTGTGACCCTGTTCGCGCTATCTGCGCCACCCAATCCGTTGTTTGATGTCGCCGGTATTGCCGCTGGCGCATTTCGCGTGCCGTTCTGGCGATTCGCGAGTGCGGTCTGTGCGGGCCGGTGTGTCCGCATGGCGGGTATCATCCTGGTCGGGCTCTGGTTGCCCGGGTAGCACATCTGTGCGCACCGACAGCGGAGGTGTTCTATAATACCGCTACGCCCCTATGAGGAGTCGGTATGTCAGAGCCACCGCGGATGGTCAATCCCCAGGCGTCAGACGACGAACAATACGACGAAAAAAGCCTGCGGCCGCGCAAGCTGTCGGAGTTTATTGGCCAAGAAAAAGTCGTCGAACAACTGTCCATCAGCATCAACGCAGCCAAAGCACGTGGCGAGACGCTCGATCATACGCTCCTGTATGGGCCACCCGGATTGGGCAAAACCAGTTTGGCGATGATTCTCGCCAACGAGATGGGCGTCCAAATCAAAATCACCTCTGGCCCGGCCATCGAACGCCAAGGCGATCTGGCCGCCATTCTGACCAATATGCAGACCGGCGATATTCTGTTCATCGACGAAATCCACCGGCTCAATCGGGCCATCGAAGAAGTGCTCTACCCCGCGATGGAGGACTTCGCCCTCGATATCGTCGTCGGCAAAGGCCCCGGCGCACGCAATCTGCGCCTCAATTTGCCGCGCTTTACGATGATCGGCGCGACCACCCGCCTGGCGTTGCTTACCTCACCACTGCGCGATCGCTTCGGTGTCGTGCAGCGCATGGAGTTTTATTCGGTGGCCGCCCTCAACGATATCGTCTTGCGTGCCGGCAAAATCCTGGGCGTCGAGTTGACACCAGAGGGCGCGCGCGAAATAGCCACCCGCGGCCGTGGGACACCGCGTATCGTCAATCGTCTGCTCCGCCGCGTGCGCGATTATGCCCAGGTGGTCGCTGACGGCGTCATCACCCAAGATGTGGCAAACATCGCACTCACGACCCTCGAGGTCGACCACCTGGGTCTCGACGAGAACGATCGGCGCCTCCTGCGCGCCATCATCGATCTCTTCAACGGCGGACCGGTTGGGTTGTCCACGCTGGCTGCCTCGTTGTCCGAAGAAATAGACGCCGTCGAAGACGTCTACGAGCCTTTTCTCTTGCAGTTGGGCATGCTCCAACGGACCCCGCGCGGTCGTATCGTTACCCCGCGTGCCTACGAGCACCTCGGTCTGGGTATCCCTGCGCATCTGCGCGACCCCAAAGCGGCCAGCGAACAAAAACGCCTCTTTTGATGGAGTGCTCCATCAGTTATGGCGAATCGTGCGTTCCGCAGGCATCCCGCTTCCTCATGCAATACCAACGCAACGGGGTGGTTTTGGTGTGTTGTCTTTTGATACAGTAAAAGGGAGTCAATAGGCCACGCCACGGAGGTGCTATGCAACCTGGGATCTCGATTGTTGACCGCGTTCGATACACGTCGTGGGGTGTACGGAGCATCTATGGAGCGCTTTTGCTCATCAGCGGGCTCTCAATCGAC
>JBFYTT010000034.1:0-6006 GCA_041300425.1 Roseiflexaceae bacterium | reverse complement strand
TGCATGGTACGTCCTTAGCCTACTTGACCGCTAATATACGATTCGGTGCGAGGGTCTTGTGGATTCGTAAACACACTCACGGTAGCTGACTTTTCAACGAGTTCACCGACAGCTTGACCAGTGTTTGTGTCAACCATAAACACCGCGGTTTGATCCGAAATACGTGCTGCTTGCTGCATACTATGGGTCACAATCACAATTGTCAACTGTTGCTTGAGTTGTATCAACAACTCTTCGATGTTGGCAGTAGCGATTGGGTCAAGAGCCGAACAGGGTTCGTCTAACAACAGTACATCGGGCTGAACCGCCAATGCGCGCGCTATCGCAAGGCGTTGTTGTTGGCCGCCAGAGAGAGCGGTGCCTGGTTTGTTCAACACATCCTTTACTTCGTCCCACAACACCGCTGATCGTAACGCAGATTCTACCGCTTGATCTAATTCACGTGGGTTATTCATCCCATGCAAACGCAACCCAGCTGCAACGTTCTCGTAGATATTGCGTGTACGAAAAGCTACCGGTTGTTGGAATACCATGCCGACTTGGCGGCGGATCAACGTAGCATCAATCCCACTCGCATAGATATCACTGCCATTCAACAATACGGTACCAGTGGCATACGCACCCAGAATGGTTTCGTGCATACGGTTGAGGCAACGCAGGATGGTCGATTTGCCGCACCCAGACGGTCCAATAATTGCCGTAATTTGATGCGTGGCAATCTCCATGTCGACAGCTTTTACTGCTTGCCGCTTCCCATAAAAAGGTGCTAACTGCTGCACCACCATAGCGTCGTTCATCGGCTTGCTCCTGCGCGACTGCGCGTGGCCACACGCACGAGGATGTTCATTACAAGCACCAACATCATCAACACAAAGGCCGCACCCCATGCCAGGGTGTTTTCGCCTGGATACGGTGATTCGGTATAACGATATGTCAACAATGGGAGACTCGCCATTGGTGCAAACAAATCTGTACTTATGACACTGCTACCCAACACAGTCAAAATCAGGGGTGCAGTCTCGCCTGCACCACGCGCAAATGCCAGCATGATTCCCGTCACAATCCCTGGCAATGCAGCCGGTAAGACAACCGTAAAGGTCGAAAACCACGTCGGAGCACCCAGACCACGAGCTGCTTCACGCATTGATTCAGGAACTAACTTCAACATTTCTTCGGTAGTACGGGTGACAATCGGGACCATCAAGATAGTCAAAGCGAGGCTACCCGCGATTGCCGAAAACTGTTGGGTGGGAATAACTATCAGCACATAGATAACCACACCGGCAACAATCGACGGTGACCCGCTCAGCACATCGCAACAGAATCGTACAATCGTTGCAAATCGCTCAGTGCGGTATTCGCTCAGATAAATACCTGCAAAAATGCCGATCGGCAAAGAAAACAACAACCCTAAGCCAGTAATAATCAACGTACCCACAATCCCGTGCAATACTCCCCCTTGGGGAGCGCCAGCATAGAGGTTATCAGCACTCGTTGGACTAGCTGTTTCGGTCCCGGTTGCACCTGCTTCATTACCAAAACCTGCAAACGGGTCATCGGGGTCAAATTCAACTTCGCCGTCTGCATTCAGCGCAGCACCTGGATCAGCTTGTGCGTTTGTCGGCGGCTGAAATGTCTTGGTGAAAAAATCTGCACTCAACGCAGTTGCGCCCAAGGTCAACACGTACCCGATAATCGCAATCAAGGGTATCACTGCACACCCTGTTGCAAATACTGTTGCCCCACGCATTATCTGGTCTACGAGCTTACGCCAGCGATAGTTTTTTGGGATATTCATGCGCGCCCTCCTGCCATACCGCGATCGACATACCAAATCAACAATCGTGCACCTAGATTGAGTACAAAGGTGATTGCAAACAATGCAAGCGCTACGGTAATCAGCGCACTCTCGTGGAGCGAGCTTACCGAATTTGTCAGCTCATTTGCCACCAAAGATGCCGCCGTCGTTGCTGGTGCGAATAACGACTCGCTAATCTTCTGGGAATTGCCGATCAACATGGTGGCTGCCATGGTTTCACCTAACGCACGTCCGAGTCCAAGCATAACTGCCCCGATAATGCCGGCACGTGAATACGGTACTACTGCTTGCCAGATAGTCTCCCAACGTGTGGCACCGAGCGCTAGCATCGCTTCACGCTGTGTGTTAGGTACAAGGCGCAACACGTCTCGTGTCAGTGCCGCAATGGTGGGCAAAATCATAATCGCCATGATGACGCCGGTGACGAATATGCCGCGCCCCGTTGCCACAGGACCCGCGAGAAACGGGATATACTGGCCAATGGACTGGCTGACTGGCTCCGAAAAAACGACGTTGAAATATGGCACAAAGACGAACACTCCCCACACGCCATAAATAACGCTGGGGATTGCCGCTAAGAGTTCAACCAAAAACGACAGCGGAGTGCTGATTTGTGGTGGACACAGTTCGGCGAGATAAATCCCGATCCCGAGCGAAAGCGGAGTCGCGATCAGAATAGCAACAAATGCAGACAACACTGTGCCGCGGACAGCCGGCCAGGCACCAAATGTCGCCGGTGTGAGCTCGGTGTCTACTGGGTTCCATACCTGACCAAACAGCACATCAAAGCCAAATGCAGAACGCGCCTCAGTGGATGCTGCATACATAATTGCCGCAATTGCGGCAACTAACAAGACAACACAACTAGCCAAAAACACCGCGCTAAACCGAAACGGTACATCACCATGACGCATTACCGATTTACCGTTATGCCATGATTCAATTTGTCGCTGCTTTGCCATGTGTCTCTCCTCAACAACCACGTACTACTGTTAGTTCACACACACGTGCACAAACGACAAAACACCAACAGTACACAACTACGTGATATACATTTGCCTACTCGATACAAGACTACCGCTCGAGGTACCGTACTCTATCTATACTACTACAGGTCTTCTGCGTGTAGCCAAAATACAGCAAGGCTCGGAATACAGTCCACAGATTCAATATACCAATCAAATGTTATTTCATGACTATTAATATGTTAAAAAAATGATAATGGCCCTGTCCGTGGAGGGTATATCCACTGGATCGACACCATGGTCGCGCTATGGCTTCGACGACGTGTTCATACCAAACGAAGGACTGCTTGACGCCGCAAAAGTGATCGCGTTGGTTGTATGTACAAGCGGGTGGGACGCATAGCGTCCCACCCGCTTGTATGCACACTAGTCTGAGATTACTTGATAGGTGCGCTGAGGACTGACTGACCATTCACGCGAATGGAAAGCAATGCGTTGATTGATGCCTTACGCATCCCTTCGGGCAGCGGAGCATACCCAAGGCGATTCGCAGCGCCCTGACCCTCGGTCAAACCCCAGTAAATGAAGTCTGAAAGCGCTTGGGCTTTGGTTACATCCGTGTAGGTATCTTTGCGTACCAAGATGTACGTGAAACCGGAGATTGGGAATGCCTGTGCGTCTGATCCGTTGGTGATCGAGCTTGCCAGCTTCTGCACGTCCGAAGAGATTTTCAGACCTGCTGCAGCTGCCGACACATTGTTCAGCAATGGTTGCACATAGTTACCAGCCGCGTTTTTGACGAATGGCAAGGTGAATCCTGCACCCAAGGCGTAACCGACTTCGACGTACCCGACTGCACCTTCTGTTTTCTGAACAGTGCTGGACACACCGGCATTACCAGGTGCACCGATACCCACTGGCCAGTTCACTGTGTTGCCAGATCCGACTGCCGACTTCCACGTGCCACTGACCTTGGCCAAATAATCGGTCCAGATCGAAGTGGTACCAGATGAATCGGAGCGATAGACGACGGTGATATCTGTGTCAGGCAAGGCTACACCTGGGTTGTCGGCGGCGATGCGCTCGTCGTTCCACTTTTTGATGTCGCCGAAGTAGATTCCGACCAATGTTTCAGCCGAGAAGCGCATTGGTGCGCTCAGACCTGGCAGATTGTACATCGGCATAACTCCACCCAATACGGTGGGAATATGGATTGCATCAGGAGCTTCTGATGACACGCGGCTCGAAGACACTGCTGAGTCACTGCCACCGAAATCGGTCAGGTACGAAATAAAGTCCTTTTGACCTTGACCCGAACCGACGCTCTGGTAGCTCAACTGCACACCAGGAACGATGTTTTTGGTGTAGACCGCAATCCACACTTGATACAACGGGTTGGGGAATGTTGCACCAGAGCCCGAGAGCTTGGCGGTCAACTGTCGTGGTGCCCACTCGGTGGATGCGACAACTGGAGCGGTGGTGGACGTTGGTGCGGTCATGGCAGCTTTGGTTGCCGTGGCAGCCTGTGTTGCGGCCAATGTCGCCGTGGCGGCCATCGTAGCCGTTGCTTCTACCGTTGCCGTTGCTTCGACAGCAGCGGTTGCAGTTGCTTCAGGAGCTTTGGTTGGCTCGGTCGTGGCAGTTGCTTCGGGAACTGCAGTTGGTTCGGGGATTGCGGTTGCTTCAGGAGCGGCAGTGGCTTCGACTGCGACTTCTGGGACAGCAGTAGGCTCGACTGCTGCAGGAGCACTCGCACAGGCGGACAACAGGAGGGCGCTGGCAATTGCCAGGCTAAGCATCGTTGCTCGGAATTTACGCGTCACGATAGACATCTGGTACCCTTTCGCTCTGACATGAATAACACACGTACAGGAGATTCGGACACTCGTATGGTACCTAGCCACTGTTATCTCGCGGCAGGCATTGAGTTAATTCTTTGTTAAGTTGACGTCATCAATCGACAGTAAACTGCTATACTGCCCGCATCTGAGCTGTATCGTGTTGGACATCATGCACACTGATTTGATTGGTCGCATCCACGCAACGTCTATCCCCACCGTTATTGAATATGCCGGTGCAGGAAGCGCCGCGCTCTGGCATCTCCATGCGGTAGCTGGCTCGTCTCGCACCATCCTAGAGGCGACAGATCGCTATGCGCCCGAGTCGATGCACACACTGCTTGGCCGCCTGCCCGATCAGTTCGTCAGCCGCGACACCGCTGTTGCCATGGCCTGGGCAGCCTATCGTCGTGCGTGCGACCTCCGCCCTGGCCCCGTGCACAACGGGGTCGGTTGTACCGCTACCATCGCGACGGACCGCACCAAACGGGGCAACCACGGCTGTTGGATTGCACTTGCAAACCAACACGGAGTCACCAGCTACGGTGTCACCCTCACGAAGGGCTTGCGTGACCGCATCACCGAAGAAGAGGTCGTCAGTGCACTCATCCTGCGCGCACTCGCCCATGCCCGGGGAATTCCCAACGAGCCACCGCTCGCGCTTTATCCCGAAGAACAGCTGTTTGTCGAGTCGTTTGCACGCACAGACATCCTGTCCGAGTTCTTGGCCGGCACATATCCGTGTGTGCAGCACACCGGCGATCTGATGTATGAACCGGTGACTTTACGCGGCGTGACACTCCTGTCTGGATCGTACAACCCGGTCCACGAGGGACACCGCGCATTACTTGCTGCCGCACATGCGCATACCCAACAGCCGGGGTACTACGAGCTGAGTGTAGTGAATGCAGACAAACCGGTTTTGGCATATACGACCATTCTGCAGCGAAGTGAGCAATTCGTAGGTGAACATCGCCTCGTGATTACCCGTGCGCCGCGCTTCATCGACAAAGCGGCACTGTTCCCTGAATCGACCTTTGTGCTGGGCTATGACACCGCAGTGCGCTTGCTTGACCCCAAATATTACGAAGCAGGCGGGGTAGACACAGCGTTGCACGGCATTGCACAGCGTGGATGTCGGTTTTTGGTTGCGGGCCGCACGGACACAACGGGGACATTTCGACAACTCACCATGGGTGATATCCCCGAATCACACCGATCACTTTTTTTGCTGTTGGATGAGACAGGGTTTCGCCGGGATATTTCGTCGTCAAGCATTCGATCGGGGATGCAACGGTCGGCAAAATCATAGCCCCACAGGTCATGTGTTTTGGGTATACTTCCCCCATACGCACACTAAGCAGGACACATGGACGATTCGTAT
>JBFYTT010000407.1:0-2697 GCA_041300425.1 Roseiflexaceae bacterium | reverse complement strand
AGGTATCCACATGCGCATCAAGAAAGAACAAGGCAAGTGGATCGAACCGACTCCATAGTCTGCTCTTTTTGATGAAAGCCGCCCCGCGCTGCGGTGCGGACCCTGTCAACGTCTCTGGCTTCGGACTGCCTGTCGACAGCATACACCCGCATGCGGTCACGCGGCGTGGACACCGCCTCCAGACCCGGTCCAATAGCCCGCAGATGCACGCTCTTTGCCCTTCAACACCACAACGCCCCTGTGCATTTTTGCACAGGGGCGTTGTACAGCGTAGCTGGATTAGGTCATGCTTGGTGGCGACGTGTCAACGTCATCGCTCCCCGCTGCAGCGGACGGAGTAGTCGTTGCACCAACAGTCTTTGGACCGCTGTTGCGCCGGCGCAAGTACAGGTACACCCCGCCGCCTACAAGTACCAATACCGTCATCAGCAGATAGATGTTGTGCGCAATCTGGCTCACGATGATAATCGTCGTGCCGAGTACCACTGCAATCAGTCCATTGATGAAACCCGTAATGCCTTCAACAGCCCTCCCTACGATACCGATGACCCCCAAAATACGTGCGAGTGGCTGCACAATGAGCTGCAAGCCCACAAAAATTGCAATGGTGCCGAACACCCGAATAAGCCATACCGTGAGAACATATTCGCCATGCATGGTCTCTAATGCTTGCGCATGTGAACCACTAAACATCCGAAAAAACTTCTCATCTTCGACGGTTGTGCTGACAATTTCGCTCCCTTGCTTCGCCCCGAATGCAGTGACGGTTTTGCCCACTGGCAATACAACGTACGAAATACGGATGTCACCAACAAGTGGTTGTGTGGCGGCAGTCTCTGAGGAGAAAATATAGCTTCCTGTTTGGACATACCCGCTGGGCAGTTCAACTGCCGCCGGGGTGATTTTTTCGCCATCGGGGAGCTGCATGGATTGGGGATTCAGCTCAAAACTGTCGATAGTTGCATAGTCAGCCGTGATGGTTGCATCTTCGAGCACTTTTGCCGGATTTTCGTGACCGTATGGTTCTTCGAACGAACTCGATTGGTCTGGACTTCGGGTCCATTCTTTGCTGTACGTGTAGGTGGTGGTCGTCGTAGATCCGCCTCCGACGGGATCTTCAACGGTCGACGAATTGCTCGTTTCTTTCCATGCATACATTTCAACGACGCGCTCTAACGAGACATAATCCCCATCCATAAGGTACGGGTCATCGCCCAACTGTGCATTGGTGCCCAAGGTTCCCGTGACAGAGATAAATGCCCCTTCACTCGCGGCATTCGGCTGTGTCGCATCGACTTGGACCGCTTTAGAGGCTATTTTCGAGAGATCCTGTACACCTTCGCCGTACCACAATACCGCCATAGCAGCGGGTATCAAGAGTAAACCAAAGACCAATCCACCAAACGAATTCGATACGCGTTGTCCCCAGTTTTGCCGCGTAACTTTGACGACTCGATTACTCATCTGTTCCTCACTTTCTGTGTGCTTGAGTATACAATATAGCGTCAAATTAAATTTTTTCACAAATACTTTGCTTTGGTTGGTGTGTTATATTGAGAAGGTGAAGTTATTCTACTCTGATACATTTGAGATTCCATTACCTGCTGGACATCGCTTTCCGATGCCCAAATTTCGCATGCTTCGTGAACGACTACGTGAGACCGAAGGCATCCAAAGCCACACATTTTTGGAGTCACCACAGTCTGTACTTTCAGATATCGCACGTGCGCACACGGCCGCGTACATACAACAGGTGGTTGACGGGACGTTAAGTGCGGCAGAACAGCGTCGTGTGGGATTTCCCTGGTCGCCGGAAGTGGTAGAACGTGCCCGGCGTGCTTGTGGTGCTACCACAGCAGCGTTGCAGGCCGCACTGATTGATGGAGGGGCGGTCCACCTTGCGGGGGGCACGCATCACGCCTGTCGCGGCCACGGTGAAGGGTATTGTGTCTTTAACGATGTCGCAGTCGCAGCGCTCGCAGGGCATGCCAATGGAACTATTCGGCGGGCGTTAGTGATAGACCTAGACGTGCATCAGGGCAACGGCACTGCAGACATCATGCAAGACCACGAATGGTGCTACACCTTTTCGATGCATGGTGCCAAAAACTATCCGTTTCGCAAGGTCCCGGGCGATTGTGACATAGAGCTCGCCGATGGCACCGGAGATGATGAATACTTGACAACCCTCGAGACAGCGCTCGATTATGTTTGTGCGGCAGCACGGCCAGATGTTGTTTTTTATACGTCTGGTGCAGACGCGCATGTCAACGATTCTATTGGCCGATTGGCGCTTACCAAGCATGGCTTGCGCACGCGAGATCGTATGGTTTTTGCACGCTGTCACCTCCTCGGAGTGCCGTTTGTGGTTACTATGGCCGGTGGGTATGGCCGTGAAATGAACGACACCGTCGACATTCACCACACGACGGTTTCCGAAGCACTGAAGGCAGCATGACGACGATACAGCCGACACCGCATATTGATCTCGAACTCTGTCCAGAACGTGCTGTCTGGTGGGCGCGGCAACGGACGTTGTTTGTTGCTGATTTGCACCTCGGACGTGTACCCTCTGCATCGCACGGCGACGATACACTGATCAGACAGACACTCACGAGATTGACCACCGTCGTTCGCCGCTATGATGCCCAGCGCATCGTGTTTTTGGGTGACATGTTCCACATGAAGCGCCATTAC
>JBFYTT010000366.1:0-2864 GCA_041300425.1 Roseiflexaceae bacterium | reverse complement strand
TGACCGAATCAGGGCGTGCTAGAATGCAGATACGACCGCCTCCTGTTGCGGAGAACGACTTGAGTATTTTGATTCTCGCTTGTGTCGTCGTGCTCGTCATTGCCACCGGTTGGCCACTCGTTGCACGACTCGGCGACCCTGCCAACCCGCTCGATAGACTCTATCAATCTGCCCTGATTGGCATGCTGTTCCACGGTGGATGTGCCGTCCTGATGGCCGGGATCGGCGTGTTTTCGCTCCCACTCCACGGCTTCTGTACAACGGCTTTTATCGGTGCGACCGGTTGGTGGGCATGGCGTGGACCAGGGATGCGCTGGCCCGCATGGGCTGATGTACGGCCATTCCGCTGGGAGGCCGCCGCAATGGGGGCGGTGCTGCTCGCCACGTTGTTCCTCAATGGCACACCTGCACAGGTTATTTTCGGCGGCCGTGACGCAGGCATATATGCCAATACCGGCTATGCGATCGCACGGACCGGGGCGATTGTCCAACATGACGTCATCGTGGCAGATCTGGCTATCCGGCGCGGGACTGATGCCGACGCGGCACAAGGTTGGTCGAACCTCCTTGGTGTCCAATCGGCCGATCGATTTATGTCTACTCGAATGCGCCTTGCAGGATTATTCATATCCGAAGCTGATGCGACCAAAGGAGCCTACACCCCGCAGTTTTTGCATCTCTTCCCCGCGTGGATTGCGCTGTTGACTGCGGCATTCGGTGTCCAGATGGGACTGCTGGCCACCGGTTTGGCGGGACTCATGGGGGTGTGGGGGTTGGGAATGGCCGGTCGCGCGTTGTTTGGCCCGGCAGTGGGCATCATCGCGATGACGTTGCTGGCACTCAATGGGGTACAGGTCTGGTTTAGTCGATACCCGATGTCAGAGACGACCGCCCAATGGTTGTTTTTTGCGATGGTATATGCGCTGATGCGCTACACCGCGCCCACCCGACCCGACCGTAACCTGGCAGGATTACTCCTCGGTTTGGCAGCTGGGCAGTTTTTGCTGGCACGGCTCGACTTTGTCTTTGTGCTGGTGCCGTTTATCGGGTGGCTCGGATGGCAATGGTTACGCAACACAGACCATCCGGGATTCCGCTGGGTAGTATGGGGATTTGCAGGCACGGGGCTACACGGACTGGTCCATTTGCTGACCTTGTCGCGGGGTTACTTCATCGATACGTTTTTTGCGCGACTACAAGACACTGCACTCAGCGCGTTGCTCGTTTTTCCGTTATTGACACCGAATCTGCAACGTATTTTCTTGATACGCCCATGTTCACCGCTGACCTACCAACCGTGTCCAGACCAGAGCATACCCGATGCAGACTGGAACTATCCACGCATCGGGTTCGAGTTCGCGTTGGTCATAGGCCTGATTGCTTTGGCACTATGGGTGCGTCGTAAGCCACGTCTGTTGGAGCGTATCTCTACATTCGTCCGCCCGTTTGTCCTCCCGGTCAGTCGCATTGGAGCGGTGGTAATCGCTCTGTCGGTGCTCTATGCGTATCTAATACGGCCACAAATTCTGACACCAACAGTCATTGCTGACGCAATCGGATGCACAACAGCAAGCCAACGCAGCAACCCCACTGGGAGCTGTCTGGCGCTCCAAGGATACATCGGAGCACCCATTCGGCCGCCGACCTATCCTGATCCGCTGGCGCAATTTGTGTCTCGTGTCGGCGATGCTGCACGCGGAGTACCGCCGAGTGAGCCAGAGCCGCTCCGCGACTTGTATGCCAACTCGATGGCGAACTTGGTACGTGTGGGCTGGTACATCTCACCATTTGGCATCGGAATGACGTTTATCGGGCTCGTGCTGCTCCTCTGGCGTGGGGTGAATCGGCGCAATTGGTTCTTTCTGGGCGTGACATTGCTGACTGCATTTGTCTTTATTCAACTCAGTTACGGGACAAGTAGCCAGACATACATCTACATCATGCGTCGCTACCTCCCCAATATTTACCCTGGCTTCGCGTTGTTGAGCGCCTACGGTGCGGTTGCCTTGTGGGGTACTGGCTGGTGGCGTAGGTTGCTATGTGCAGGGAGTGTCGGGGTGTTGGTGCTGTTCCTCGCGGCCACAGTGCGACCGGTCATCGCGGTCCCAGAACTACAAGGGTCTTTTGCGTTGGTCGACGGCATCGCAGCATTGAGCAAGCCCACAGACATCACGCTGGTGCGTGGGGGATCACCACGGTATGTGGCCGCCCGCGATGCCGCTGACACGCTCGCGTTACCGTTGATGGCAATCCACGGGCAGAATGTTTTCGGGTTGCGTAGTGAACGCCCTGAGAAATACGGTCGCGACTTGGTGACGCTCTTTCGTCGTTGGAAATCCGAGGGACGTGCTGTCTACGCGCTCGTCGGTGCAAATGGAGCACTCTGGTTCCCGGGGATGCATTTCGTCAAAAAAGAATATATACAGGCACGCATACCGGAGTTTTCGCAGTTACTCAACCAAAAACCTGCTTTGATTGACTCACTCAACATGAGTTATCAGCGCTATGAACTCGTTGAAGGCACTGCTCCACTACCCGCGTCCATTGATGCAACGGACACCAGTGCGCAGGTCCGCGGGTTTTATCCCGTCGAAACAATCGGCGAGCGCACATTTGCATGGGTTGAACCGACCAGCGAACTCCGCTTACCGCTGCCTCGTGCCGGTGCACGGGTCATCATTAGACTCAACAGTGGGCTCCGACCAGACGGCAGTGTGCCCGACGTGTGCGTCAGCTTGGCAGGGCAACCGCTTCCATGGAGCAATACCGAGCCAATCTGGACTGCGCCTATCTGCAACCCAATCCACGACCACGACGAGCCTATGTTGCTGACGGTACCCGCGGGCGTGACCTCGGCAACGGAC
>JBFYTT010000364.1:0-9566 GCA_041300425.1 Roseiflexaceae bacterium | reverse complement strand
CAATCTGTAGCCGACACCTGTCCTGCATCGCACTGCAGACGCACAGGCAGAGCACACCACCGCGATTCCTTTCCCCATATGCACGATGCCAAACAGACCCAATTCAGACAGAAAAGGGTGTGTATGGATGCTTAGGACATTTGTCTATATACGAATGTGTTTAGTTTTCGACTTTACCGAGGACGGTTTTGGCGTGATGGCGGATGCTCTGCAGGTCGGGGGCTTGGGGCGAGAGGTGGGCGTAGCGCTCGAGGTAGGCGATGCTTTGGGCGGGGCGATCGAGGCGCGACAAAATGAGGCCATAATCACGGATATCGATGGCCGAACTCGGTTCGACGACGAGGATGCGTTCGATGGCGCTGGCGGCGGCAGGGTAGTTGCCGTGCATGACCAGGCTGCCTTTGAGATTACGCAAGACGCGCACGATGATTTGTTCGGGTGTGGGCGGGATGAGCCACTCCTGGACATTGGTGTGTTGGCCATTGCGGTGCAGATAGCCTGCCACCTCGCTCATGCTCCAGCGCTTGCCGCCGCGGAACGGGTCGATGATGATGGGGTCGGCGTTGCGCGGGCGGAACTGCACCATGTAGTGCCCGGGCAGGGCGACTCCGTGGAACGCAAGGCCGCAGCGCCGCGCCAATGCGATGTAGATGAGTGACAGCGTTATGGGCAACCCGGTGCGATTGAGCATGACCTGGTCGAGGTAGCTGTTGGCGACCGCGTTGTAGTTTGCCTCGTTGCCGTGGAATCCCAGATCGTCGAAGAACGCCATGTTGATGACGTTGATGTGATCGAGCAGGGTCTCGGCTGCTTCGATTTGGGCGCTGATTGCATCTGCCATATCGTCGAGCATGAGCCGTGTCATACTGCGCCGATCGCTGTCTTGGTCCTCCCAGGCGATGCACAATGCTGCCTCGAGGATGTCGGGGGCAGGGGGTGCCATGGCGCGCAAAAACGCATTGCGGGCAGGGTGTGCAAGCGGGTGTCTGATCATATGGACCAACTTTGGATATCAAAGCGTGCTTCTTCGCTGCGGCGTTTGCGCCATGTCTCGTAGACGAGCATGGCAGCAGCGGCACGTTCGACGTGGACTTTGGTCACCGTGCCTGCTTGGTATTCGCCCAGGGTACGGAGCAAGCGGTGCAAACGGACCATGCGCAGGGCATCGAGAAGGGCATCGCGTTCGTACGGGTCTAGGCCGATTACCCGGCTGTACCCGCTACCGAACGCCCGCCAAACCCGGCGGTCATAGGTATCATCGAACGTGCACCACGACGACAGGGCAATCGCAAGGTCGTAGATGCGGGCATCGGGATGGATGCGTTCGAAGTCGAGGACCGCAGTGACCGCATCGTCACTACAGAGCACGTTGGTCGGCGTGTAGTCGCCGTGGATGAGCTGTTGCGGGAGCTGTGCGGTACGGGTGGCGAACCCCTGGCACTGTTCAACCACCTCCATCAGTTTGACCACACGGTCGACCGACAACGGCGCGACGTGGACGTTCATCTCGGGATTGGTGATGGCGGGGTGAATCTGCGTCAATGCACCGAATGGTGGTGTCGGGCATGGCAGGGATGGCCGGCTCACCTGTGCCAACTGTTGATTGATCAGGCCAAGCGCCATCCCTGCACGCGTAGCGGCTGCCGTGTCTTCGGGCGAGGGGTGATCGCCGCTGAGCATCGGAGTAAGCGAGGCGACCCAGACACGATACCCGTCGTCATGGGTGTGCACGTAGCTCCCCGTGCGGGTCGCGACGGCAGTGGGGATGCGGAACGGCAGGGTGCGTGGATCAATGTGGTGCAAGATGGTTTGCACATATTGTACGGGGGCAGGATCGCTACTAGCGTAGGTGCACAAGACATACTCTTGGTCGTCGGCAGCACGTACCAACGCCAAATGGTTGTGCGAGCGACTGGCCAGCATATCAAAATCCCAGGGGGTTGGGATGTCCCATACCGTGTGGAGGGTACTGATGTTCACGGAGTGGTGCCCCCCGAATCAGTGGCATCGGACGCGACCGTGTGACTACGGACCATGCGACGGACCAACATCAGGACGGGGATCAACAGCGGCAACAGCACGGTCGGTCGCGCACCTGCCCAGAGCAGTGCACGCACGCCGGCCCGCATACGGGCAATCTGATGGTGGACTTCTTCGGCGGGCGGGAGCGTGCGTTTGACCCACCCCCCTGCCATGATGGCAGTGTGCCATCCCTGTTCGACAATGGTGGGGAATCCGGCGATATACACATGCGCTACCCCACATGCAGATACATGTTGGAGGTCACGCCATAGTTCGTGTTCACTCATGGGCAGATTGGTGCCGTCGCTGTCGACATCACCGATTGCGACAACGGCACACTCGGGTGCATAGGCAGCAATCAGGCCGGGGCCATATGGGCGTGCATGGCTACTGTAGAGACGGACGACGACCATGTCTGCGGCGATGGCGGGCAGACCCAACAAGCGCCGTGCCAACGTCGAGCCACTGACACGATCATCGCGGACAAAGGGGATTTCGTAGCTTTCGATGCGCTGACCATCGGCACGGATCAGCGACAAGAGATTTTCGTAGCTGGTGGTTGCGGCATCGATGTGCCAGCGGTTGGTGATGCGTTTGAGGAAAATGTTGACATCGACAGCCGGGTTATCGCCGAAGCGGACGGTGTCGCGTACGTCTGCGCTGATGTCGATACCGATTGCATCCCAGCGCAACCCGTGCGTCGCGGTCCAGCGCATCACTTCGCGGTAGCGGGCATGCAAATCGTTGGCGTCGTCCATGCGGTAATCACGCATCACATCGAGCTCGTCGCGCACCAGCCATGCCACGACGGGAACGGTAGCTGCGTTGAGGCGTTGGATAAGGGCGGCTCGGGCGGCACTCGTATCGCGGATGGTGACACAGATACGGATCCGATGGAGTACCAGTTCTGCGATGAGTGATGGGCTCCAGAATCCATCGATATGGTCAGCCGGCATGTCGTATATATACGTTATCGCGGGGATATGTGGCATAGTAGAGTGTTGTCCGGTCTCGTCAAGGAGTGTCTGAGTCAAATACTAGCACAAACGACTGCAACGCCCAACCCTTGCATCCTACGAATTGATTACAGCGCGCATCAGCTGAGATTGTGTAGGTAATTTTTGGGCTGCGAGACCAAATTTGCGCACACATTTGCATTTTGTTCTGCTGGGTGCTATATTTACTTTTGTTGCGACTCTGTAGCTCAGTGGATTAGAGCGCTTCCCTGCGGAGGAAGAGGTCGCGCGTTCGAGTCGCGCCAGGGTCACCAGTTCAAAAAGGCGGATGATGCCAAGCGTCATCCGTTTTTTAAATCCCTCGGGAAGGTGGCGGAGTGGTTGAACGTCCTCGTCTCGAAAACGAGTAGGGTGCAAGCCCTCGAGAGTTCGAATCTCTCCCTTCCCGCCACACGCAAAGGCCTCGGACACTCGCACCACATGCGGCTGTACGGGGCCTTTCACTATCCATGCAGGAGGACGACATGACGATGCACTATCGGCGGCCACGTGCACTGATCCCCGGCGACACGGTGGCAGTTGTTTCGCCTTCGTGGGGGGGACCGCACGAGTTCCCGCATATTTATGAACAGGGTGTCGCCGTGTTGCGTGGCTGGGGATTGCGTGTGCGCGAATACCCAAGTACGCGGATGGCCGATCGTGACTTGCGCGCCAATCCGGTGCTCCGAGCGACCGACATCAACGATGCGTTTGGCGACGACACGATAGCGGCGGTCTTTGCGAGCATCGGTGGCGACGACAGCATGCGCATATTGCCGTACCTCGATGCACAGCGGATCAGCCGCAACCCCAAAATCTTGATGGGCTACTCCGACACCACCACGCTGTTGACGGCAATCCATCAGTTGGGCATCGTGACGTTCCATGGGCCCAGTGTGATGGCGGGGATTGCCCAACACGCAAGCCAATCGGCAGCGACCCGCAGTCATGTACACACGATGTTGTTTGGCAAACACGAGCAGTACACGTATGAACCAGCGGCGCACTACGCACAGGGGTATCGCAATTGGGAGGACCAATCGCAACCCAACACGTTGGCCGATACGCAATACAGTCGCGGGTGGCAGTTTTTGCAAGGGAGTGGCGTCGTGACGGGCCAGTTGTTTGGGGGGTGCATCGAAGTGCTGGAGTTCCTCAAGGGGACAGCATTTTGGCCACAGCCGTCGTTCTGGCATGGCAAAGTGCTGTTCCTCGAGACATCCGAAGAAAAACCGACCATCCTACAGGTCTCCCGTTGGATCCGCAATTATGGTCTGATGGGAGCATTGCGCGATATATCGGCATTGATTATCGGGCGCCCACGAGATTACACCCTGAGCGAGCAACTCGCCCTCGACGCTGCAGTATTACGTGTTGTGCATACCGAATTCGGTATCACACAGCTGCCGATTATTACCAACTTCGATGTCGGTCACACCGAACCACAGCGGATTCTGCCGCTCGGCGTCCGCATGCAAATCGACTGTAGCACTATGGGCGTGCGTCTGATTGAGCCGTGGCTGCGCTGAGCCGCACCGGCGGATAGAGCACGACGACGAGCACCGCCAAAATGGCCGTCAACACTGCCGCCCACAGACCTGCTTGTGCGGGGGTGACAGGGGCAACCAGCGCAGGATGGTGACCATACCCATAATCCACCACAACCGACACAGCCAGCCAACCGATGGCAAGCATGCGTGTACCGAGACGAATCTGTTTGAACGCAGGCAACAGCAAGATACCTTGGCTTGCCAATGCGAGGTGGACCAAGACGAGACCAATCTCGAGAGGCAGGTATTCGCCCGTCGCGGCCCATTTTGTGCCCCAAAACAATACGGTCCAGATGCCGTACTTGATGCACGAGACCGCGGCGAGGGGAACGAGCCAATCAGGCTTCTTGTGGTCGCGCAACTGATAGTAGGCGATCATCCCATACAAGGCTGCCAACGGGCAGTCGGGGATGAACAGCCAGGCCCACCACGGGGCATTGAGCAGTTGTGGCCCATACCAGACAACCGTACCAATCAAAAATCCCAGAAAATCGATCAGCATGACCGCCCAAAAAATCACGGGGACTGCGAGTATCCACCCGAACAGCCGCCGCAGCGCGGTATCGACAACCAAGAATCCTGCGGTCATTCGGGTCCTTCTTTCTGCCCTGCGCGAATCAGCTGGATGGGCACTCCTGCGACCACGGCACCGGCCGGTACATCGCGATTGACCAGACTCCCCGCGGCCACACTCGCGCCCGCGCCGATGACGACACCGGGCAGAATCGTACAATTCGCCCCTATCATAGCATCACGTTCAATCACCACCGGTCCACGGCGCCACTCGTGCCGCAAAAACTCGTGGCACAAAATCGTCGTGTTGTAGCCGATGATAACTTCGTCGCCAATGGTTATGTCCATCGGGAAAAAGACATCCAACATCACCATCAACCCCACCGACGCATAGCCGCCAACGGTCACGCCAATAGACCGGTAGAGCCAGCGCTTGACTGCCAACCATGGCGTTACCCGCGCGAGTTGGATGATAAGCGAATGCCAGCCGACACGGAGCATGCCACCGGTGACCTGCGGGAAGTAATGCAGGCTGTTGTGTGGTCCAGGACTGGGATGGATCTGCAGGCGCGCTTTGCGCGCCTGCGAGCTACCGAGAGTCACGACTACGATCCTGCGCTTTCGGTGATGGTCACCTTCATCAGTTGATCGCCTTGGCGCAGTGCCAAAATCACATCCATGCCGTCCATTGATTTGCCGAACACCGTGTGCTTGCCGTCGAGGTGGGCAGTACCCTGACGATTGTGTACCAGAAAGAACTGGCTGCCATTGGTGTTGGGACCGGCGTTGGCCATCGAAATGACGCCCGCGTCGTGGATGAGCGGGTTGTTTTTGCACTCGTCCTCGAACTTATAGCCGGGGCCACCCGTACCTGTACCGGTCGGATCGCCGCCCTGCGCCATGAAGTTGGCAATCACCCGATGAAAGGTGATGTTGTCGTAGTAGCCTTCTTTGGCCAAAAAGACAAAATTGTTGACGGTCTTGGGGGCTGCCGAAGGGTCGAGTTCGAGGACGACATCGCCCTTCGAGGTGCTCATGGTAGCGATGTACTTCTTGGTGACATCGATGCTCATCTCGGGCGCGCTCTTCCATTGTTTGTGATTGGTCACGGCTGGTTCCTCTCGTATACATTCCTGCTCTATTATACCCAAGTGCCCGCGATGCAAGCCCTCATCAGCGGACGAGATGGGTGTGGTATTCTAGCGGGACAAAACATCGTCGTTTTTTGAGGAGATTGAAATGAGCACATCCACCCGCGTTGGGATTATCGGGGCAGGCGCTATCGCCATGTATGGCCATATCCCCGGCATCAAAAAGCACCCCCATGGGAGCGTCGTGGCCGTCTGTGATACCAACCAAGAGCGGGCCAACGCACTCGCAGCCAGCAACGGCATCAGCACCGTCTACACAAATTGGCGCGACATCATCGCCGACCCCAACATCGACGCTGTGACCGTTGCGCTCCCCAATGCGCTCCACGCCGAGGTGACGATTGCCGCGCTCAAAGCAGGCAAACACGTACTGTGCGAAAAACCGCTGGCGATGACTGTTGCCCAGGGCGAAGAAATGGTCGCCACGGCGCACAAAGAAGGCCGTGTCTTGGCAATCAATATGAGCAACCGCCCGCGCGCCGAGGTCCAATACATGAAGGCCAAAGTCGCCGAAGGAAAAATCGGCAAAATCAGCTATGCGCAGGGGCGCATGATTCGCCGCGCAGGTATCCCCGGCTTTGGCAGCTGGTTCACCCGCAAAGAACTTTCGGGTGGCGGCGCGTTGCTCGACATCGGCGTCCACATGCTCGACATGGTGCTGTATGCGCTCGGCAACCCGACAGTCAGTGCCATCCGCGGCGAGGTCCAAGCAGTCCATGGTCCACAACGGCGTGGGCTGGGTGGCTGGGGATCTGACCGTGTCATGGATGGGACCTTTGATGTCGACGATTTGGCGTCGTTACATCTACGCCTGGCAGATGGTGGGTTGGTTACCATCGAGGTCACCTGGGCGGTCTATGCCCAGAACGAAGAACGCATCCAATTGATTGGCGATCAAGGCGGGTTCGACTTCTACCCTACCTTGTATGGCACCGACAAACCGTTGCGCTACTATAGCGACGACAACGGGAGCCCCATCGAGACGATCCCCACTATCGCACGCATCGAAAGTGCCCACAACCTGGTCTACTCGGGCTACATCGACGCCATTCGTGGAACTGGTTCGGTCGTAGCCAGCGGCGACGATGGTTTGGCAATCTTGCGATTGCTCGAGGCGACATACAAATCTGCTGCCGAAAAGCGCGAAATCAGCTTGTAATACTGGAGATCCTACAAACGCGGCCCGTGGCGTTGCCATGGGCCGTTTTCTGTGGACCAAGAATGTTTTACACCGTTTTAACAAAAATAGTGTTCAGGTGCGGTATTATAGCGTCATCACCAACGAACGTGAGGAACTGCCATGACCCGCACACGCCGCTCTGCCGCTCACCGTGGGATACCCACTGCCCGGTTGTTCAATCGCGAACAGAGTTGGATCGAATTCAATGAGCGTGTGCTCGGTGAAGCCCTTGACCTGCATAATCCACTGCTCGAACGAGCCAAGTTTTTGGCGATTTGTAGCACCAATATGGACGAATTCTTTATGATTCGGGTGGCTGGTCTGCGTGAACAACGACGGGTCGGGGTCCAAACAACATCACCCGATGGGTTGACACCCAGCGAACAGTTGCGGGCCATTCGTACCGCGGTGCAGTCACAGTTGGCGGTGCAACGCGAATGCTGGTTGAGCGATGTCAATCCCGCTTTACGTGCCCAGGGCATCTGGGTCTTGGATTATGCCGAGCTGTCCGACAGCCAGCGGGACAGTGTCGATGCCTATTACACCAATCAGATCCAGCCCGTGCTCACGCCGTTGGCATTCGACGCCAGCCACCCGTTCCCGCTTATTTCAAACTTGAGCCTCAATCTGGCGGTTGTAATCGGGAGCGAGGGCGACGAACGGTTTGTGCGTGTCAAGGTCCCCGGTGTCTTGCCTCGGCTAATACCAGTGACGCTCGACGATGCCCAAATCCCCGCAGGGCTGACCCGTGGGCAGTGCGTCGGATGGGTGTGGATCGAGCAGCTGATTGCAGCCAATATGCACAATTTGTTCCCCGCCGAAAATGTTCTGGCAGTCCATGCGTTCCGGATTACACGGAACGCAGACTTCGAAATCGAAGAAGACGAGGCCGACGATTTGTTGGCCACCATAGAAGAAAACATCCGCCAGCGCCGCTTTGGTACTGTGGTGCGAATCGCAGTCCAACACAATATGCCTGCGTCGCTGCGCAGTTTGTTGCTCAACAATCTCGATCTCGACAGCGACGATTTGTACGAAATCCGCGGCCAACTGGGTTTGTCTGCATTGATGGCGTTGCTCAAAATCGATCGTCCCGAACTCAAAGACGTCCCATTGGCAGGGCGCATCCCAGCGCCGCTCCGCGATATGCAAGTCCCCGGGCAACTCTGGAGCACCCTCCGGCAACGCGACGTACTATTGCACCATCCGTATGATGCGTTCCAACCGGTGATTGACTTTATCGAAAGCGCTGCCAGCGACCCGGATGTGTTGGCAATCAAGCAGACACTGTATCGCGTGGGCAGTAACTCGCCCATCGTGCATGCCTTGATGCGGGCGCGTGATCTCGATAAGCAAGTAACGGTCTTGGTCGAGCTCAAAGCGCGTTTCGACGAAGAAAACAACATCACCTGGGCGCGGGCCCTCGAGCGTGCCGGGGTCCACGTGGTCTACGGGGTACCAAATCTCAAGACGCATGCCAAAATGGCACTGGTCATCCGCCGCGAAGACACCGTGTTGCGCCGCTACGTCCATGTCGGCACGGGCAATTACAACGCAGGCACTGCGCGCGTCTATACCGATTTTGGGCTCATGACCAGCGATGCGGCGATTACTGCAGATGTCGCCAATGTATTCAACTATTTGACCGGCTACGCCAAACACACCGACTTCCAGGCATTGTTGGTCGCACCGGTCAACATGCGGCAGCGGCTCGTCGCCATGATTGACCGCGAAATCGCGCACGCGCAGGCGGGACTTCCGGCGCAGATTATTTTTAAAGCGAACTCGTTTGTTGATCCGGCGTTGACCGAGCATCTGTATCGTGCGTCGAATGCCGGGGTGAGCATCGATTTGATTATCCGTGGGATGTGTTGTGTGATCCCGGGCGTGCCAGGGATGAGTGCCAATATACGTGTGCGGAGCATCGTTGGGCGGTTCCTCGAGCATAGTCGCGTGTACTGGTTCAACAATCTAGGTGACACGCAGGTCTATGTGGGCAGTGCCGATTTGATGGAGCGCAATCTGGACCGCCGTGTCGAGACTCTGTTCCCCATCCATGATCCCGACATTCGCCACTGGATTGGCAGGCATTTTTTGCCGGCGTATTTGGGCGACACACAACGAGCTCGACTTCTGACGTATGATGGGAAGTGGC
>JBFYTT010000347.1:0-2586 GCA_041300425.1 Roseiflexaceae bacterium | reverse complement strand
GTGAACGAGAGTTTTTGCATACTGGACACCCCCGTCGCTTGGGCGACAAAGGTAGTCCGGAACGGTGCATACACGCCGCTGGTGGTTGTCGCATACCCGTCGGGACTGTCGGCTGCTTGTTGCACGATGCGTAAGCCGTAGACCTGCGGAGTCGTGCCCCGTGACACATAGACCGAACCGATGATGATGATGGTGTAGACCACCGCAGTCACAGGGATAGTGACCCAGGCCGCATCGAGCTGGTTTCTCCGCTTCAGGATGAGATAAGTGACCGGACCAATGAGGCCGATATAGACCAATGCAATCAAAAAGAGCAGCCATGGCGTGGGCTGTTGGACAGAAGCGACGGTCAGGCTGGTCATAAATGGATCAAAGACACTGTTGGTCGACGGGAGGGTGATGGTCGCCATGTACATATAGTCCGTGGGAGCCAAAATCGGTTGCCAGTACCAATATTGCCCGCTCCAGCCGTCGCTGTCGGCGAGTGCTAATGCGCTCTGGAAGACCGTCCCCCGCCCAACTGCACGCTGCCAGAGTAATGGACTGCCGGCATGGACCTGCGTGGCATCGGGGTGGGCGCGGACCGCCGGGATGCGCACTGTACTGGGCAACGCCGGTGCCGCGGCACTTCCCAGCGTGGTGACGGCAGGGAGTGAAGGGTCGATGACAAACGGGGCAATGGCACCGAGCATGTCGCCAGCCGGCCCGGCAATCACCAAGCGCCCGCCCAGTTCGCACCACAGCCGCAGGGTGCGCACCTGGGCGTCATTGAGTGCCCCGATGTCTGAGACGAGCAGGGTATTGACGCCCTGGAGGGCGATGATGTTGGTGGGCAGGGCGTCGGCGCGGATGGTCCGTACGACTGGGGTTGAGCCATCTTTGGAGACAGCGGAGGTGAACGTGGTAGCGAGGGTGGTTTGATCGGCGACGATGACATTGAGCTGGCCGGCAGCGACTTGGGCATCGATTTGGGTGCTGGCGATAATCCCCTCGGTGCTCCGCACCCGCGCAATGATGCTGCGTGCAGTGGACGGCATGACCATGACGGTATCGATGATGATAGGTGTACCGGCTTTGAGGGCGAGCGCGCGCTGCCATGTAATAGTGGGCTGTGCATCTGCGGTGACCACCCATTCGATGGTGACCGGCATATCGACGGGAATCTCGTCAATGGTGATGCGAACGGGGGTCCAACTGTCTGCGAAATAGACGTTATCGTAGCCGACTGCGGTGGTAATCGAGACACGATTGGTGACCTGGGCGACCACGTGGTGGGGCAACGCCACGAGGCAGACCATGGCAATGATGAAGATGCGAAAGAGTCGCATAGCGTACCTCAGTGGTGCGAACGCATTCCGGTCGGAACGAGGCTCAGCACATAAGCGAGGGTGTCATCTGGGGATTGGGTGTCGCCGTTGATGTGGACGGCGTCGGGGGCGGGGTGCATGACATGGGCATCACGGGCATCACGGTTGGCGATGGAGTCGTAGAGGGCATGTTCGTCGACCGTATCGCCGCGGCCCAGGAGTTCGGTGCTACGGCGGCGCGTGCGTTCGGCAATCGAGACATCGAGGTAGATTTTGAGGGGGGCTTCGGGCAGTACAATGGAACCAATATCGCGACCGACCATGACCACGTTGCCGCGCATACCGATGGCACGCTGTTGGGCGCGCAGGATTACCCGCACAGCGGGGTGCCCGGCGGCGGTCGAGACGGCGCGTTCGACGCGTTGTTCGCGGATGTCCCAGGTGACGTCGCGGTCATCCAGGGTAATCGTATATTGCCGTCCATCGGCGACGGTGGGGGGCTCTACCCCGATATCGATGCGTTCGGCGCAGGCAGCGACGGCGACGCCATCGCTGGGGTCGATACCGGCATCGAGGACAGCCAGCGTCAAGGCGCGATACATCACGCCGGTGTCGAAGTAGACGAATCCGAGCGCAGCGGCCAACGACGCACCCAATGTGCTTTTGCCGGACCCAGCGGGGCCATCGATGGTAATTGCGCGGGGAGTATTCATGCGACCTCTTGTAACAGACGATACATACGCGATTATACGGTATTGCAGCGCTTACCCGAGCACCGCGGCGGGTTGCAACCGATGAACGGCGTCTCACAGAACGTGCTCCGCTGGGGTTGGGCTGCGCTGCTCGGTTGCGCCCTGGTGCTGGGGGTGTTGGTGCGCGGGCAGGCGTTGTACCGTTGGGATGGCGTGGCCATGCAGCACCCGGACGAGCGATTTTTGGTGTATACCGCGTATTATGTGGTGGTGCCTCCTGATTTCCGTAGCTACCTGACGACATCGTGTCCAGCGACCGTACGCGTGCCGGCGGCACCGGCGGGGAGCACAGAACGCACGGCGAAGCTTTCCCCAGATGCCGGGAACACCCCATCGACTCCCCCCGCCTGCAATACCCTCAATCCACGAACCCAAGACTGGTCGCGTGTGTTCGTCTACGGCACCTTGCCCACCACGCTGATGCGGCTGGTCAGCACGGCGGTGTATGGGGCTGACGCCCGCCCGCTCGATATCCGCAATGTCGGCCGGACCCTGGCCTGTATCTCTGAAGTTGTTGCAATCCTGAT
>JBFYTT010000324.1:0-2554 GCA_041300425.1 Roseiflexaceae bacterium | reverse complement strand
GTTCAAGACCGAGCAAAAAACACTCGATGCAGCACAACGCGCATATGACAAGGCTCTCAAAGACGTCGAAGGCGGGCGACTCGTGTCCCCCCGCGACGGAACGGTATCGTCCATCAACTTGATTCCGGGCAACATGGTTTCTGCGTTTTCGCCCGTGGTAGAGATTGCCGATCCATCACTCATCGAGTTCCAAGCGAATCTCGGCACCGACGTGATGAAGCTGTTGAGTGAAGGCCAAAGTGCCGAAATTCGCCCGGTCGAGCGGCCTGATTTGGTGTTGGTGGCGGTGATTCGGAGACTACCCGCGCCCTACGGCAAAGATGGCGGTGCGGTCACGGACATCGACCAATCGACTCGATTTCAACTCATCGACACCAAAGACTACATCCTCGAAGCCAACGCACGTGGCAAACTGAGCATCATCATTGAGCGCCGCGAGAACACGCTCTGGCTCCCACCCGAAGCATTGCGCAAATTCGGCGAACGTGATTTTGTGGTGGTGCGTGATGGCGCGATGGAAAAACGAGTCACCGTTGCACTCGGGATTCGGAGTAACGACCGTGTCGAGATATTGACTGGATTGCGAGCGGGCGATGTCGTCGTCGGTCAATAAACGGACATTTGCCTTCCTCAATGCAGTCATCCTGCTGTTGCGGGCCACATGGCGGCGTACCATCGCCGCTCCGACCGCGACATTGGCATTGATTTTTGCATTATGTATACCAATAACCCTCGCGGTTATTGTGCCCAGCTATGCCAATGCGGCCGGAATCCGGATTCTTGCGAATCAAATCGAACGTCAGACGAGGCAAACGCAGCGACCCGCATTGGCATTGTTGTTCCGCGCCGTGCGTGGTACCAAGCCAATCCCTTGGCGGACTATCCGCGCGGGTGATGCGTTGATGACAAACAATGCCGGGGCTTTTCTGCAAATCCCGATTGCCTCATTGACACGGCATATCCGCACTATCCCATACGCGATGATGGCAGTCCAAGGAAACGACAGCGGCACTGCCCTCGGCACCGCTCCAATCGCGACATTGGTAGGGGTAGATGAGCTGCTCACCGTTGTGGACGGCACACGTCCGGTTGCTGGAGCTTCTCCGATCCAAGCAATGGTGTCACGGAACTCTGCAAATGCAATTGGTTTGAATATCGGCGAAGAATACGTATTGACCGCAAAAGATGGATTGCG
This sequence comes from Roseiflexaceae bacterium, assembly GCA_041300425.1. Taxonomy (GTDB): domain Bacteria; phylum Chloroflexota; class Chloroflexia; order Chloroflexales; family Roseiflexaceae; genus UBA965. The sequence goes on along the minus strand of JBFYTT010000324.1, from coordinate 1,359 downwards.
TGCAGTACGGATCGAATTGGTGGGCATTTGGCAACCAAAAAATGCAGATGACCCAAATTGGCTCTATGACCCTGCCACGTTGTCGTCTATGTTTTTTGTCCACAACGATGACATGTTGTCGACCGTGGCTGAAGCGTTCCCCGACGGGATAGCCCAGGCAGCATGGTACCTCCAACCAGGAGAAGTTCGCTTTGGACCGGGTCAAATTGGGATGCTCGAGTCACGCATTCGATCATTAGCCCAAGAAATGGAGAAAATCCCGGCCAAACTGGAGCGAAGTCCCCTCGCCAGCTTTGGTGCGGTGAACCAAACCATTGCGGAGTTAACGCTACGGACCGGAATCATCTCTGCGCCGATTGCACTGCTGGCGTTCTTTTTTGTGGTGCAGTTAGCAAGTATCACCTACGAACGCCGACGTGACGAATACGCTCTGCTCCGTAGTCGCGGCATGACATTGCTACGACTCTTGCTGGTGGGTGGCGTTGAATGGCTGGTATACATTGCGCTGGCAACACTCCCGGCGATACCGTTGGGGCTTTTGTCGGCAGGAGTGATGTTGCGTACACAATCGTTCCTCCAAATCGGGGGACCTGCGCAGAGTTTGCCGGGACTGCCTGCCCAAGCAGTGGGTGTCATTGCAGTGGTGTGGCTCGTGGTGTTGGTGATTGGGCTTCGTCCGCTTGCGAACGCCAGTCGTCGGACGTTGAGTGACAGTGGCAAGAGCCGCCGGCGCGATGTCCTCTCGGGATTCGTGCGCATATTGTTCGAGGTCCTTGTGCTGACTGCAGTGGGATATGGCTACTATCAGCTGTATGCAAATCCTTCAGCAGAAGGTGATTTGTTTTCAAACCCATTGACGCTGGCATTACCGGTGTTAACGAGTCTGGCGTTGGCACTTGTTGCCAACCGGCTTCTGCCGCTGTTGTTTGGGGTGGCGCAACGCCTCGCCCGGCGGACGGATTCGCTCGTCAGCATACTTGCCCTCCAGACGATAGCGCGTCGGCCAGAACGTCTGCAAACCACCGTGCTCCTGTTGACGCTGACGCTTGGGGTCGGTGGATACGTCGCATCTATGGCGGCGACTGTTGATCAGGCAACCATGAATGGGATAGGATATCGCACTGGGGCTGATACGATCCTCATCGAAACAGCAACAACCAATCGCCCACAAAACGGTGAAGCAGCAAGCGGGGATGTCTATCTGCTCACACCGTTGGGTGCGCATAGTGGATTACCCGGGATCCGGAACTACACAGGCGTTGGCACGTATGCGGCACAGGTTTCTTTGGGGAGCAAGCAAATCGGGGCAAATCTGATTGCGATTGATCGGGTGCACTATGCATCGGTTGTACCGCATTT
>JBFYTT010000292.1:0-3032 GCA_041300425.1 Roseiflexaceae bacterium | reverse complement strand
GTGTCTATTCGCTGCTTACGGTGTCGGGTAGCCCGTGGGGACTGGGGTCGTTGTGGCAGGCAATGGATACGGGACGGTAGCGGTAGGGGTAAAGGCTGCAATAGCGGTGATGGTACGTGCCACCGCAGTTTGGGTCTGCGCGACCACTAAGCGCGTGGCGGTCAATGTTTGGGCATAGAAGGTCGGGCTGCGGCGTGCCAACATGGTCCTCGTCGTAAACAATGGGGTGCGTGTCGCTGTGTGGGTGCGTGTTGGGCTACGGAACGGTGTGCTGGTTGGCAAAGTCGGTGTGAGGGTTGAAGTTTCGGTGCGTGTCGCCGTGTGAGTGCGCGTCGTCGTAGGGGTAGACGTGAGGGTGCGGGTCGCTGTGAAGGGAGTTATCCCGGGCATCGTCGGCGTGAGTGTAGTGGGTAACGAAGTGCGTGTCGATGCAACGGTGCCCGTTGCCGATGCGGTTCGTGTAATGGTCATCGTGGTGCTAGGTACTGCGGTCGTACATGCAGTCGAACTGCGCCACGCATCGATGAGGAGTTCGTTGATGCTGAGTTGGCCGTACTTGTCATCATGCTGCACGCGGATATAACGACCCTTGATCCCTTGAGGGAACCCGACGGTGTATGATGCATCGCTGTGTGATCCGGGATAGCCACATCCAATTGCATCGTTGCACTTGATGTACTTCCAAGCATTCGCCTGGGACTTCATCGATTCGATGTCGGTCGATGCCCCAAAATCCACATCACTAATCAACACAATTGCATCGCTCATGGTGGTGCGCAACGTTGGGTCTGTCATATCGAACAATATCACATTGGCAATTTCGTACGACTGCCCGAGATCTATCTTCCACCATGCGTTGAAATTCGCATTGGTGATTGCAACTCCGGAGGTGTATCCTTCATCGTTCGGGAGCGTGTCGGTTGTAACCCCATCGATGGCACGATCTGCGGTGTATGCGCCCATGTGATCCGAAATTTGGGCTACCGACATACCGGTGAGGGGCAGATTGGTTGCTCCATCGTATGTTTGTGGACAAGCGGTAGCAGTGGGAGTCGCGAAAGACGTCTGTGATGTAGCGTTCATGATTCGTACGACTTCGTGGGCATCGAGGGCTTCGTCGTACAACATCACATCATCGATGAGCCCCATGTAGGCTTCGGCATCGGTGCCATCAGATGCCGTTGACAATCCGACGGTGATTGGACCAAAGATCGTTCTTGCAGGGACAGGTTGTGACCCTGCGAGGGTCCCGTCGGAGTAGAAAGCGAGCGTCGCGGTCGGTTTGTCGTAGCTACACAGGTAATGGTGCCACAGACCGTCTTCGCTCGCTGTAATGACCGATAGCCGTCGTGTCTGTGTAGGGTCCAAAGGATTGGGAACCCATACACAACTGATGGATGGATAGCCGTCATCATCGTAGCGTTGTTCGATATACATACCCGCACCGGACGCTTCCGTGCGCGCGATAATGCTGGTGCCGTCAGTATATGCAAGGATGTTTGCCCATACGCCGAGGCTGAATCCGTCGTTGGTGCGTTGCGCAGGGATGGTCAGGCGTGCTTGGCCGTTGAATGATGCGTACGCATCGTTGCGGGCGTTTTCGTCATTCAAAAAGAACGGACAGACGATGGAGGATTGGTCGATGCGGTTATCGCAGCTCGACGTCCCGCCGTTCGCAGAATCCGACCGCAGGGTCGTTCGGATAAACACATCGGCGGCGTATTCGGTTGGGGCAACAACGTCAATGTTTTGCATTTCTGCGGTGGTCAAAATACGCTTGACGATAGAAATTTCGCCAATCTGACCGTCTAGACCGACCATTGAGTCGATTCGTCTCCCAATAGTGAGCGGAGCAGTCGTAATGGACACCGGATTGAGCACGACATCTTGGGCGATGATAGATCCATCCCGCCACAATGTGCGGATGCGTGACGTTGGGTCGAAACTACAGGCATAGTCGTGCCATGATAAGTCGCGGTATGTTGTTGCGCTGACCAAATCATCCCCATAAAAACTACAGTATGGACGGTTCTCTTTGTCGATACCGAGCACCAAATAGCGCCGAATGGAGCCTGCGGTACCGATGCTCAGCAGTACATCGTGACGATCCACGCTTGAGCGCTTGAGACTTGCTCTGGCAGTGAACGCAGCATTGGTGAGGTTGATATTGGTATTCGAAACCAATTCGTCGCCGCGGGATTCGACGAATGTCAACGCGGGGAACAGTCGTCCGTCTGGTGGAGCATCGGGTCCGATGAGACCAGCAGTGGTTGGGCATTGAGTCGGATGTGCGCAGCGATATGTTGTGGCAGAGCCACGGCTCGGATACGTGCTGGCTACGTCCACGTTTGACATGGCATACCAGGCGATTTGATTGTCGCTGAACCCTGCAATGCGAGATACGGGTGTCATGGTGGGAATGATCGCTGCAGGAACGGTAGGAACCCGTGTCGGGGAGGGTTGTGTCAGGTCACGTGAAGCGACGTGGAGGCCCAGCGCTCCGCCACCCGTATGTATGTCGGTTATGCGGTATTGACTGTTGATGCCTGCGAGTGCGTTCAGATTTGCAAGCGTGTAATCGCCCCATGCGTAGGCGTATCCCGAGGCAGTGAGTGCAAGGCTGTGGCGCTCCCCGGCAGCAATGGCAATGATGTTTTGTGTTGCAAATGCAGGGATGTCAGTTTGATGGACATCGTTGACTTCGGCTCCCCAACTGACCAAGCGCCCATTTGCTTGCAGGGCCATGACGTGATACTCGCCTGCAGCTATTTCGATCACCGTGCCTAGTGTGGGGGGGATAATCTGTACGCCTTCTGCGGAGTTATTTGTGTAGACGCGCACGGTCCCATCTGACCGCAGGATCGTCGCGAAATCTCGACCTGCTGCGATGTGTTTGGCATCAACCATTGCGGGGAGTGTCAGCAGGTTCGACCACACCCGGCCGTCTAGGGTTTGGATGAGCATGTGCGGACCGCGTACCGAGATTTCGGCAACGTTGCTTCGGAACGCACGTGGTATTTCTTGCGTAATAT
>JBFYTT010000122.1:0-3995 GCA_041300425.1 Roseiflexaceae bacterium | reverse complement strand
TTCCATTGCAGCATGAACCTCCTCTATCGTCATTTTTTCCTCTTGAATGAGCTCAAAGTGACTATTGAATATGTTTAGCGTGCTTTTGACGCTGCCATCATCGGATTCATCACGCAAATTTTTGATACTTCTTATGAGGTCATAAATAGAGTAGTATGTGTCGATCTGATCGTACATAGATTGAATCGCGTTGCGGGGGTACCGTTTTGCATACAGCACCACGAAATCGCCGTATCTCAGACAATCCTGCACAGGGTCTTCTTCGCACCATGTCGTTTCCAGCGCAAAGGATGCATCGAGTGCATTCATGATGCGCCCACCAATAATCGCAACATCAAGGGCAACGCTCTCATTGCTCCGAACAGTTGCCAGTTGATTCGGTTTGTCCTTGTACAGCGCAAGGACACGCTCAACTCTCAACCCATCTTCTGTTTTCCGAAAACTGTCACGGAGCAGACTCGAATGCGCTGACATAAATCCCATTGCAACACGATTCGTTTGATAAAACCACCCAGAAACCGCAATACAAGCTACCAGCACGCTTCCAATAACAATCAACAGTATTTTGTTCATCAAAGCCTCCCGTACACATACTAAGTGCATAATACCGATTTTTTCATCCACATATGTGGTTTTTTTGGAATACACCAATGACCGATTGCGTTTCAATCCAACGATGATGGGGATGACACGGCGGCATTGCCACCACGCCATAATGGGTGTGAAGTTGAAAACAGCGTGCTAGAGAAGTCTCAACACATAATCGAGCGGAGCTTTTTGCATCTCCGGGCGACGTCGTCATGCCCCGCGCAGCGGGGTACGTCGCCCCTGGTTGTTCGTGATCATGCAATACACGACAAGGGCGAGGTCGTCATACCCCGCGAAGTGGGGTACTCGCCCGTATTGTTGGGTTTGCATGTACGGGCGACGTGTACACCGCCCCTGGTTGTGCGCGGTCATGCAGTACACGACAAGGGCGAGGTCGTCATACCCCGCGAAGTGGGGTACTCGCCCGCATTGTTGGGGTTGCATCGACAGGCGACCTGCTCCGCTACGCGGGGAACGACAGATCATCACTCCATCACAAAATCATCCGGACTCATGCACCTGCGTGCGTGAGTCCGGATCATATACCTACCTGTAACCTGTAACCTGTAACCTAACTCGGGCTACGTTGCTCCCACGGATGGACGAATTCTTCTGGCTCAACACCCAGCGCATCGGCGATGCGATTGATGTAGTTGAAGTAGCAGATTACCTGTGTCGCATCGTGGATAATCTGGTCATTCGCACCGGCGGCCCGGAGGACATCGAGGTCGGCTGGTCCCATTACCTGCGGGGTTTTGGTCAGCTTTTCGGCGTACTCGAGCAATGCGCGATCGAGTTTGCCGACGCCGGCTTGGCGCCAATCGGAGCAAATGTGGTGGACAAACAAATCGGCCTGATGGTCGTCGACAATCCCAAAATCTTTGACCTCAGCACGGAGGTCGTGCGCATGCGAGCGCCTTCAGTAGAGGCAGTGATTAATCGACGACGTCACCGTAGCCAGCATTTCGCGCTGACCGCGGCTGAGTGGCGAAGGGCCGTGCATCATTGCGCCGTACATGTCCATCGAAGCCTTCATGACACGCGGGTTTTGTGACATGATGCCGACGATGTTCCAGATGCGCCCTGCACGTTTGATGGCCGCCTCGTACTCTTGTCTGAGGTAGCCCGTCGCTTCCTCAAACGAAAAGACTTTGATCCACGGCATATACACCTCGTTCGGATGAAGGATTGTGGATGAGCGATTATGTGCCAATCATCTGCCATGCACGTCGCGGTGCACCAGCGAAGAGAGATTGACTTCAGCACCCTATCTACACTCATTATAAATGGAAGTCACCACCTCCGTTCACACACCCGAACCTGTAACCTGTAACCTAATTCCTCCGTGGTATCATAGAATCACTTTTACTACAGGATGTGGCAATGTCTCGTATCGTCACCGTCGCAAACCTCAAGGGCGGCATCGGCAAAACGACCACCGTGATTAATATCGGCGCGGGCTTGGCCTTGCGTGGCGTCAAAGTGCTGCTGGTCGACACCGATCCGCAGGGCAATTTGTCGACCTCGCTCGGCGTCACTGCCAAACACACCCTCTACGAACTGATGATCGAAGCGATGGAACCTGCGCGCGTCATCGTGCCTGCCCGTCACAACCTTGACCTGGTGGTGGCCGACACGACGCTCCTGATGGCCCAGACAACGATGTCACGCGGCACCGACTGGGGCAACACGTTAGGCAAAGCGCTGGCGCAAGTCGAGGACTACTACGATTTGATTTTGATCGATTCGAGCGGTTCGTTGACCCCGATGAACGCCAATGCGTTGGTGGCCTCGCACGATATCATCGCGCCGACGACGGTCGAGCCTTTTTCGGTCCGCGGGCTCGAGCTGCTCCATCAGCAGGTCAAAAACATGAAGGACAGCACGGATTCGATTCGCCTCATCGTGCCGACCATGTATGATCCGCGTTCGCGCCAGGCACTCGATTTGCTCGAAGGCCTGCAACAGCAATACGGCAACAAAATCACCCAACCCATACGCGTCAACGTCAAATTATCCGAATCGCCGATGCACGGCAAATCTATTTTCGAGTACGACGACGAAAGCCGCGGCGCCGAAGACTACCGCGTGCTGGTCGACCGTATTATCGACACCCTCAACATCGTCGCCACCGGCGACGCCCGCCCCAACATCCAACAGCGCCTCAAACCCGCCAGCGTCGCCGAAGCAGGCGTGAACATCAGCGCTGGTGCTACGGCTTCGCGCCAACAACCCGTCTATGAGCTCCAGGTCTGCCCCCGCTGCGGCCGCGATGTGCGCTATGCCAGCGCCGCCGGCTACCGCATCATGATCTGCAATTCGTGCGGCTATACCAAGCAGATGTTGACGCGGAATAGGTAGGAATGCGCAGCATCTCCTAAACACCACAAATGTGGTCAAATAAATTGTTATTGTACTTTCCGATGCATTTTGCAGAGGAAGAACATGAAGCAATTTACCATTAACCCAAACCCATTTCTCAAAATCAGTACGCAGGGCTTTTACAGCGTCAATTACTATCGCCACGGGCACCCTTTACACCCTACGTGCCTTACAGACCTCAAAAACACATTCAATAATCAAAACGATGAGAACGGCAGAAAAAAACTCAAAACTGCATTGATTGAAGTACGTAACCACTTGCGTAGTGCTATCCCAGAGATTGTTCAACCCATAAACTTTCCTTCACCTGTGCTGTGTGTTGTCCCTCGTGCCAAAGCTGAAGACCAGTATGAAGTGCCTCAAACGTTGTTTCGGTATGCAGTAGAACTTTTTGCGAAAGAGTCTGAACAGTACATTGATGGCACTCGTTACATCTTGCGGCACACGAATACGAAAACAACACATCTCCGATCAGATTTTTCCGGGTACGTTAATGACGGTGCATCACCGTACCCCGGAATAACACTTTCGACGTGTGACATAAACCCCAAAGTCAAGGGTAAGCATATCCTGCTCATCGACGATATATATACTCCCGGAGTGAATATTGATGAGGATGCGATTCAAGCTCTGTATAATTGTGGTGCTGCACATGTGACATTTTATGCAGTCGCAAAAACCGATTCATTGCACGCCGAATAACTGTTAAGGGTACTATCATGAACGCAACGCAGTCAACACTTTTGATCGCAACTGCATTAACGTATAAGGGGATTGGCTCAAGTTGGATTATCAAAAACCAAGAGAAACTCACCGATATTGACCATCTCGTTGCATTGTTACAACGTGATGTACGTCGAGACGAAGAACCGCCCAACATCCAGCATTTTCGCGAGACACTTACCCGTGTAGAACAACAACACAACGGTATCCTGACTAGGATTGAAGGAGTCATTTCTTTTCTCGACCCGACGTTCCCAGACCTACGTGGAAACGTAAAGGATGGTGATAGACCCGTATTGCTT
>JBFYTT010000274.1:0-3372 GCA_041300425.1 Roseiflexaceae bacterium | reverse complement strand
TCGGCTGGCTCACCGACCGTCTCGATGCGCGAATGCGCCATGATGCAACTGCCTACCGTGCACTCCTGCGCACGCGCTATGGGAACGACCGTGGAAATGCCGTTCAATATGCAGAGGCATTTGAGAGTTGTGAATACGGCGCTCCGCTCGATGCTGCTGCAATCGAGCGGTTGTTTCCCTTCTGAGGCGCAGTTCATGTCGGCGTCGTGCGGGATGATGTGCTGGCTATGTCCATTCCGAAGTGAGTTGTGATTCACCTTGTGCAATACGGTGTGCGAGGCGCACTGCCCCGACGGTCGGGTCCGGCACAACCGTAAGCTGTACGATGCAATCTGTATCGGCAAGGCATTGTACGAGGCGCTGCTGCAAGATTGCGCTTTGGACAATCATCGACCCGGCAACTGCGAGTGGGAGTGGAGACGCCATCTGCAACGTATCGCCGACGGCGCGGACCATTTTGGCGAGTTCTTGGGCCGCGCGCAGCACAATGGTCTGCGCCACGCTATCGCCATCATTTGCCAATGCGACGACAATCGGCCCGACATCGGACAGCTGCGTGCGCGGGTCCGCTGCACCATAGAGGTACGTAATCAAATCGGCAGGCTGGTTTAGTTGCCAATGCCGCAAGAGTGCAGGCAAAATGGCCGTCTGCGGACCACGCCCATCGGCGCTGTGCGACGCTGCCCGCAACGCCATCACCGCGATATCATACCCGCTTCCTTCATCACCGATCAGGTATCCCCACCCACCGGCACGACTCGTGCGACCGTGTGAATCACGGCCGACTGCAATCGACCCTGTGCCGCAGATAAGCCCTACTCCGACGCCATTCGGTGTGCCTGCCGAAATAACTAACCAGCCATCATTCGCTATCAACAGTTGCTGTGCGATTTTGCGCTCACTGACCCAGTGTCGCACCATCACTTCGTCCTCGACGCGACTCACGCCTGCAATGCCCATGCATGCGGCGACCACGGGACGTCGATCGATGCCGGCATGTGCGAATGCCTGTGCAATCGCAACATCGAGTTCACTCAACGCAGCGTGCGGGGCATGTGCATGAAAGTTGCTACCCCGGCTCCGACCGTGTGCAATCAGTCTCCCGGTGCGCGCATCAGCCAAAATGGCTATCGTTTTGGTCGCACCGCCGTCGATTCCGAGAATGAGAGGGATATCTTGGTCTGACATTGATCTTCCACAATACGTACGCACACACATCGCGAGACGTGTCGCATAAACGGCATAAAATCAGGCATGAAGGATATTCATGCCTGGTTCCCACTCACCTACATGCACACATTCTGAGTATTATACATAGATTAGAGCGTCAATCCGTACCGTTCGTTGATAGGGTCTTGATATCCGCTCACCACTCCACTCAACACGTCTGCCACGCGCACGTGACGTCCACTGTGTTGCGACTCAAGGATGGCATACGCAGCTGCAAGGTCGCGAATTCCTTCGTGTGCGTCTGTCTCGGGTTGACCCATGCGTGCAATCGCACACAGCCAATCATACTGCGAAATCGCTGCTGCATCACGTAACCCCAGGGGGAACCATTGGGTACGCTGTGATTCGGTCATGTGTGCATGAAAAACCGCAAGCAGCGACGATTCATGCCCGCTCCTACTCACGATGCGATCGTTGCGAATCATGCCTTCGCTCCCGACAAAGACCGGCATCCCTTCCGTCATCACGGATTGAGGAATGCCAGCCCACGACCAAGATACTTGTGCCATCGCCTGATTGACAAACCTCACTGTTGCCATATAGGTATCGTCGACATCCGCAATAACCGAAATATGCTCGCCGTTGGAGTAGACATGTGTCCGCTCTGGTGCATAGATCCCAGTCATCGCACTCACCGATTCGACTTCGCCCATGACAAAGCGGAGCCAATCCATTTGATGAACGCCGATATCGATGCTTCCACCGCCCCCGGCACGCATTTTGTCGTGACGCCACGGAGTCTCGGCAACGATCTTGTTCGGTGACCAAAGCCCACCAAGCACGCCCATACTGGCAAATTGAGGGACCCCAATCAATCCAGATGCCACTGCCCAGTGCTGCGCACGCACCAGTTCCATTTGCCGTACATTTTCAAAGACCCCAAAGGTACGGTTCGTTGTTTGTGCCAGTGCAATCAATCCTTGGGCAGCACGGACAGTGATGGCTAATGGTTTTTGGGTCAGCAAATGCATCCCTGCCGTCAACGCTTCGGCACCTACTTGATGATGCAATGCCAATGTCGTGAAGTCATTGACGGCATCGACCGTGCCCGATGCAATCATGTCACGGTAATCGGTGTACACCCCGACTTCGATATCGTTGTGCAGATCGCTGACATAGGTATGCGGCGCCGCCAAAGGGTCGCCCGATGCCGGATCCACCACCGGTGGTCGTGGTGCTGGCCCGGTACCACGGGTGCGAAACATGTGGGCGTCCGCAGGGTTCCGTGCACAAAGCGCGGTAATGCGAAAGGAATCAATGCCGGCCTCACGGAGCCGCAGATATCCTTGCAAATGGGCATTCAAGATACGTCCGCATCCGACAATCCCTATCCGAATCATCGTTCGGTCCCTCCGACAAACAACGCGGCGGGGGGAAGGGGTAGCGACACCGCCTGGTTGGTGTTGGCAGAAATCACCCCCGCTTCGAGCACATGCTGTGCCATCAGCGCTACCTGTGGCGAACACAGCGCCATCAACGCAACGTCACCACGGATAACCGCAGCGAAGTGTTCTACCGCGTGGGTAAAGCCTGGGGCTATTTTGGGCACACGCAACACCGTACCGTCATCGTGTTCCGCATCTGACAAGAGGAGCTTGCCGCCGCGTACAATCAACGTTCCCTTGTCACCATAAAACATGGGTTCATAACTGGTCAGGTGCCCTTGTTGTGTCCACGATGCGGTAGCCGTTGAAATGGCTGTCGCATGTTGCATAACCAGTACAGCGTTGTCTTCGGCGGGCAAGTCGTCCTTACGGAGCCGCCCTGCAACGGCGGTAACTCGCGCGGGCACTCCCAGGAACATACAGGTCAAGGCTGCCCCATAACAGCAATAATCCATGATGACCCCTGCACCGTTTCGGTAGGGATCGTACAGCCAGTCAACAAATTGTGGCGAACAGCCGAGCTCGCGCGGACCACAGTGCGCAGCTCGGTACTGCACCTGAAAGAGGCGTCCAATGCGGCCGCGTTCAATTAGCGTTATCGCATATTGGAGACTGGCCCACCACGCAAACGGCCAATTCACCATCAGCGTTGTCCCGGCGCGATGAGCAGCCTGTGTCAGTGCGACGGCACCAGCATAGTCCGCCGCAATCGGCTTTTCGACCATCACATGCATACCACGCTGGGCTGCTGCGATAC
>JBFYTT010000272.1:0-4639 GCA_041300425.1 Roseiflexaceae bacterium | reverse complement strand
CAACACGACCACGCAACGCGAGAACGACGCCGACAACCTCGAGCGCCTGGCGCGGGTAACCCCGGTCCTGGGTGCCGACATGGGCGTGCGCATCGAAGCAAACGGCGAGCGGATCTCGCTCATCGACGGCAAAGGCCGACCCGTGCCTCCCATGCTTGCCCTGGCGGTGTTGGTCGATTTGTCGTTCGCAGCCGAGGGCGGTGGTGTGGTGGCAGTGCCGGTAACGGCGCCACGGGTGTTCGAGACGATTGCGGCCCGCCGTGGCGGCGCCGTTGTGCGCACCAAGGGGACGTTGGCGTCACTCATGCAACTCGCAGCCAAACGGCGTGACGTGTTGCTGTTGGGCGACGGCGCCGGGGCGCTTATTTTCCCTCGCTTTTATCCGGTTGCCGATGGGTTGTTCACCATCGCCAAAGTCATCGAACTGTTGTTATCACAGCAGACGCGGCTCGCGGATGCGGTCGACTCTATCCCGGTTTTTTCGATGGCGCATCAGCGGGTCGGCTGCAAGTGGGACAAAAAGGGCAGTGTGATGCGGCGTATGGGCGAGCTCTATCCCGAGCGCCGCCAGCAGACCAGTGACGGCCTGCGCATCGACGGCAGTGATGGCTGGGTGTTACTCAGCCCCGACAGCGATGGCCCGTATATCAGCGTGCATGCCGAGGGGCACAGCGATAGCCAGGCGCAGGCATTGGTGGCGCAGTACGCGGCGTTGATTGGGAGCATGCAGAACGAGTAGCGTGTCTTTATGGCGAAAACGTGGAAGCGCAGGCTGCATCATGCACGCCTGCGCTTTGGTGTGACCGGTGGCCGGCTGGGTGGTCAGCTGGGCAAGTCGTTGGGGTCGAAGGCACCCGGGAGCAATTGCGGCAGCGAGGTCTCGACCCAGACGCCGGCGGTGTTGGCCAAAAAAATCACCGCGCCCGGGCACAACTCGGCCATCACTTGGCGACAGCCACCACAGGGACTGACCGGCCCGGGCGTGTCGGCGATGACTGCCAGGGCGACGATATGCCGTGCGCCATGGGCATAGGCGTTGTGCAAGGCGACGCGTTCGGCGCACATGGTACTGGGGTAGGCGGCGTTTTCGATGTTGCAGCCGGGGATGATGTCGCCGGTCGCGGTCAATACGGCCGCACCGACATGGAACCGCGAATACGGGGCGTATGCCTGGTCGCGGGCTGCCCGGGCGGCAGCAATCAAGGCGTCACGATTGATTGATGTCATGCTGTCTCCCCATCGTTGCTGGGTACGTTATCCGGATACGGCTGGTTCGGATCCCGTCGATGGCGACCACGGTCAGTACGATGCCGTTGGGCAGCGTGATGACGTCGTTGATTTGGCTCATGCGCCCGAGTTGTTCGGTCACATAGCCGCCTACACGGTCGGATGATTCGGAGTGCAATTGTAACCCGGTCAGGTCGTTGACGTCGTCGAGCAATACGCGTGCTTCGACGGTCACGTCGCCCGGCCCGTTCCAGACGATGTCGGGGATGGTGGCGCGGTCGAATTCGTCGTTGATGTCGCCGACGATTTCTTCGAGGATATCCTCGAGCGTGACGATACCAGTGGTCGCGCCGTACTCGTCAACAACGACAGCGAAGTGGACCCGTTTGGATTGCATGTTTTTGAGCAAAATGTCGATTTTGACCATCTCAGGCACATAATACGGCGTCCGCATGAGGTCTTTGATGACGACAACGCTTTGCCCATAGCGGATGCTGGCCAGGATGTCTTTCGCATAGAGTACCCCGACGATGCGATCGCTCGACTCCCAGATGACGGGGATACGTGAGTGGCCGTAGGTGGTGATGATGGTGAGTGCGTCTTGGAGTGCGGCGGCGGCGTTGATGGTGACGACGTCGACACGGGGGATCATTATCTCGCGCACGACGGTATCGCCGAAGGTGATGATATCGCGGATCATCTCGCGCTCGTTGGGCTCGATGATACCTTCTTCTTCGCCGACGTTGACGATGGTCAGCAGCTCTTCTTCGGTGACCATCGGCGCCAGTTCATCGCCACTGTCACGTGCAAAAATGCGCCGGGCAGTATAGTCGATGAGCATGATGAGTGGTTGCAGGAGTGTCGCCGCCACCCAAAAGGGCGTTGCAATGAACTGCGCTGTAGCCGCCGGGTAACGCACGGCGACGGCTTTGGGGAGCGCCTCGCCCAACATAATCACCACCAGTGCCAATGTCGAGACCACCGCCAACTCAACAAGCGCCGGCTGGTTGCGGATCAGATCGAACGTCAATGCGGTGATGCTAATCAGGGCGAGGGTATTGAGGAGGAACAACGCGACTTTGAAGCGATACGCATCGTTGATGAGGGACTGCACCATGCTCGCACGTGAGGCGTGCTTGAGGGCGTTCAACTGACGTCGTGAGATGACCGTCAACGATGCCTCGGCAGCAGCAGCCAACGCGATACACAAAAAGGCAATCAGGATCCCGAGCCAATGGAGCGGGACGTACAAAGCGGACACGGCAATCCTTCCAGTGAAAGATTAATTATGGAACAACGCACTCAGTGATAAGTCTTTGTGGATGCGCAAAATCGCTTCAGCGAAGAGAGGCGCCACACTAATCGCCTTTATGCGGGCATTGGCAGCACTCGGGTCGAGCGGGATGGTGTCGGTGATGATGGTCTCGACGAGCTCGGAGTCACGCAGTGCGCTGATGCCGTCGCCCGCAAAGATACCGTGCGTGGCGCAGGCATAGACCTGCGTGGCACCGCGTTGCAACAGCGAACGGGCGGCTTCGACCAATGTGCCACCGGTCGAGATCATGTCGTCGACGATGACTGCTGGCCGGCCTTTGACGTCGCCGACCATCTCGAGCATCTCGACCGCATCAGGGCGCGGCCGCTGCTTGGCGATGATGGCTAGGCTGGCCCCGATGCGCTCGCGGAAGATGTTGGCGCGGCTGACACCGCCGGCATCGGGCGAGATGACCACGGGGTCTTTGAGGTTGAGGCTGCGCACATAATCCGACAACAGCTGCCCGGCCTGCAAATGGTCAACGGGGATGTCGAAGAAGCCTTCGATGGCCGGTGCATGCAGGTCCATCGTCAGCACGCGGTGGGCACCAGCAGTGCGGATCAAGTTGGCGACCAATTTGGCCGAGATGGGCTCGCGCCCGGTGGTTTTCTTTTCTTGCTTGGCATAGCCATAGTAGGGGATGACTGCCGTGATGCGGGCAGCCGATGCGCGTTTGACGGCGTCGATCAGGATCAGCAACTGCATCAGATTGTCGTTGACCGGGGTGCATGTTGGTTGCACGATGAAGACGTCTGACCCGCGGACGTTTTCTTCGATTTTGATGCGCGTTTCGCCGTTTTTGAAGGTGCTCACCAATGCTCGACCGAGGTTGAGATTGAGGCAGGCTGCGATGTCTGTGGCGAGGGCGAGATTGGCGTTGCCGCTAAATACTTGGAGACGACCTTCCATAGGCATCGCTCGATCACGAGTGATCAAGCCTCCTCCTTCTTTGGTACTAGGGCCGGTTATCACCGACCAACGTGGAGAACGGAGCAATCCGTGTATTGGCACGTATTGTACTGTGTTTGACTACCGAATGTGGCACCTGACAGCCGGCGCCAATCGTACTGTCATCTATGCTGGTGTGTGGACCGATCACACAGTCCCCGCCAATGACTGTCTGCCCCATCACCACCGACCCAGGCAGGACGATCGTGTCGGCACCGATTTGTACCTCAGGAGCAATAGCGACCTGCTGCGGGTGTGGGATCGACACGCCACTGGCCATCAGGGTTGTGCAGGTGCGTGCCAGCAACATGGCTTCGGCGCTGGCGAGTTGGCTCCGGTCGTTGACCCCCCAGGCGTCGTTGGGGTCAGTTGCGCGTAGGGCACGCACCGATCCAACGCCGAATTCGGCGACTGCCATGGCAACCAAATCGGTCAGGTAGTATTCGTTGGTCAGTGGGTTCGGCGTAACCCGCGGCAAGGCATCGCGAGCCCAGGCCAGCGAGAGCACCATGATGCCGCTGTTGGCCTCGGAGATGAGTGCTTGCGCGGGTGTGCAGTTTTTGGACTCGACAATCGCGGTCACCTGGCCTGCGTCGTCGCGCACGATCCGGCCATACTGATGTGGCGCAGGCACCGCAAAACTCAGCACGCTCAACGCTGCACCGTGAGTGTCTTTGTCGGCCAGCAACGCAGTGATGGTACGTGGTTGGATGAGGGGGGTATCGCCAAACAGCACAATCACATCGCCGCTGTCGGCATCGACCGCGGGGAGCGCTTGGAGCAGAGCATGACCAGTCCCCCGCCGCTCGTGTTGGGCGACGTAGAGATGCTGATTGCCGCAGATTGATTGTATGGTGGTGCGTGTGTGTGGGGCGACGACGATGCAAATGGGGGAGGTCGAGACGTGTTGGGCGACGTCAATGATGCGTGTAAGCATCGGTCGACCGGCCAAATGGTGCAGGACTTTGGGGGTGGCAGACTGCATCCGGGTACCATCACCGGCGGCGAGGATAACCACAGAACTAGTCTGGGAGGGGTGCGTCATGGTTCGGCTCGTGTCCGCATGATGCGAAAAAATTTGGCTGCCAGACTAGGATTCGAACCTAGACAGACGGATTCAAAGTCCGTAGTGCTACCATTACACAATCT
>JBFYTT010000201.1:0-5649 GCA_041300425.1 Roseiflexaceae bacterium | reverse complement strand
AGCATGGGGTGTGGGTAGTTGGTATCGAAGACGACGAAAAAGCACAGTACTACGATCAGGCCGATCTCAATATGCCGCTGGCAGTCGTGTTGGGATCCGAAGGTTCTGGGATGGCACGGCTTACCCGCGAACGCTGCGACTTCATGGTCAAACTACCGATGCATGGGCAGATTCAATCGCTGAATGTTGCCGTGGCAGGATCGGTCGTGCTGTACCACGCGCTCCATGCCCGGCGTTCTGCTAAGTAGACCCCCCGGACGAAAGGGACCACGATGACATTGACCACACGTGCACAAACGATTGTCTATGAGTGGGTCAGCTCTGAGGTGCTCCGCAAGCACTGTGGAGCAGTCGCCGCTTCGATGGCGTTTATGGCAGCCAAGACCAATCACGATGTCGATCTATGGGAGGCGACCGGGTGGTTGCACGACATGGATTATGAACGGCATCCAACTCTCGCAGATGCAGAAAACGCACACCCCTTTGTGGGTGTGCGCTTCCTACGTGACAACGGCTGGAGCGAAGTCATCTGCAGGGCAATTTTGTCGCACGCAGATTATTCGGGCGTGTCCCGTGATTCGATGCTCGAAAAGACGCTCTACGCCGTCGATGAGTTATCGAGTTTTGTAGTTGCGGTCGCGCTCGTGCGGCCCAGCAAAAATATCGCCGATGTCGACGTCGCGGCGGTCAAGAAAAAGCTGAAGGACAAAGCGTTTGCCCGTGCGGTGAACCGTGACGACATTGTCCACGGCGCAGCCGGGCTCGGTGTCGAGGTCGATGACCTTATTACAGATGTCATTGCAGCCTTGACCGCGCGGGCGGCAACGTTGGGCATTGCAGGCGTTCCCACAAACTAAGCCACAGACCCCCCGTCGACGGGGACAATCGCACCGGTGATGAAGCTTGCAGCCGCGCTACTCAAAAAGAGCGCGGCTGCTGCTATTTCGGCGGGTTCACCATAGCGACCCATCGGTGTGCCTGCAGTCAACGCACTGCGCACCTGTTCGGCAGACGAATACTGTTCGAGATTGCGTACCATCGCCGTGTCGGTCGGTGCCGGACAAATCGCATTGACGCGGACGTTTCGTGTTGCAAAGGCTTTGGCAGCCGATTTGGTGATGCCGATGACTGCGTGTTTGCTGGCTGAATACCCGACAATCCGTGGACTGCCCGCGAGGCCTGCATTCGATGCAATATTGACGATTGCCCCGGTCGTGCCTGCGCCGATCATGCGGGCAGCGCTGTATTTGGTCCCCAAAAAGACCCCGCGTGCATTGATTGCCATGACTGCATCGAACGCGTCATCGGGATACGCGAGGAAGTCGCATATCGGACCCGCAATACCGGCGTTGTTGATGACTGCGTCAAGCCGACCATATTGGTGGTAGGTGTGGTCGAGCCAGCGCTGCCAATCGGGAGCGAGTGACACATCGCCACCACAACTCAAAACTGTGGGCGATTGCATAGTGACCGGTGACGATGGATAGGAGCGGTCCACGCCGACGCAGTTCCAGCCCGCGGCATTGAATGCGGCGATACAAGCTGCGCCGATCCCCGCGGCTGCTCCTGTGACCAAGACAACAGGGTTATGCATGCGTAAGTCCTCTCAGCGGTGCCACAGTGCTTCGATGCGCTGCACGATATGCTGCTCCGCCGGTGGTCCGAGTGTCTGGACAAGCGGGGAGTGTTCGGTAATGAGATCGAATCGGTTGCCATCGGGGTCGTACCACGTTGTTGCATCGTCGCTGCGGGCGCCGCAGGCAATCAAATGTGCCACCGCAGCCTCTATGTCGGTCGTGCAAAACGTTATCCCGCTGTAGCCCAGATCAGTTGATCGGCGAGTGGGGAGCTGCTGTGGCAGCGGCGCGGTGAATTGCCAGCATTCGATGGTCAGATTGGCACCACGCACCCATGCTGCATGGGCGCGTATCCCACGTACCTGCGCAATCGTGTCGATACCCTGGTTGTCAGCCAGCAGGGGGCTGGTGCGGATGGTCCCGCCAGTGACTGCTGCATAAAATGCAGCAAGACGCTCGATATCATCACTGGCGAGGGCGACATGGGCGAGCCACGGTGGGGTGGTTGGGGGTGCATAGGGCACGCCTTCGCACTCGGTGACAACGTCGTCTGCATCATCGAGATAGACATACCGATGGCCGGTGCCGAGGTCAACGGGTTGTGATCGCGGAACAGCGTCGGTGTGGTGGGTGCCTGCGAGCAGCGCATCGATGTCGGGTGTTTGGATGCAGCAGTGGCTGATGCCTGGATCAACAATGGTCCGTGGGTATGCGGTTGGATGGAGCGGGACCTGGAGGTGTATGGCGCCGTTGGGTGCAACCATCCATGCGTCGTGACTGGTGTGTCGCTGACACACCAGTCCGTATGCGCGGTAGCGTGCAATCGCACGTGTAAGGTCACTCACATTGATGGTGAGATGGTGGATGTACTGCAGCATTGCAGAGTCCAATCATGCCAGACTAGAAGCCTTTGTTGTCCATACCCATGGGCAACGGAGCAGGGCGCTCGATGCCGCTGGTGAGTTGCATGTGACGCCCTTCACGCGAGGCGTCGTGGATGGCATGCATGATGTCGAGGACATGGTACGCAAGTTGCCCCGAGGCGCGGTGCGGGCGATTCTCTTGGATGGCGACGGCCATGTCGAGGACACCGAGTCCACGGCTGTTGTCGGCAAATGAATGGCTCAGCGGCATTTCGCGCCATTCACTATCCCCGCCGCGGCGGATTTTGATGCTGCCTGAGAAGTTGTTGGGGTCGGGTACGAGCATCGTACCCTCGCTCCCGTAGATTTCGAGCCAAGGCAGTGTGCTATGCCAGACATCAAAGCTGGTAATAATCGAAGCAACCGCACCTGCAGCAAAATCCAACACGCCCACGACGTGTGTCGGGGTATTGACGGGAATTTTGTCGCCGTAGTTGAGATTGTTGGTGATGGTGCGCTCGGCGAACGATACCTGGGCCGAACCGCTGACGCGATTGACGGGTCCGAGCAGTGTGGTCAGCGCAGTCAGGTAATAAGGCCCCATGTCGAACATCGGACCGGCACCGGGCTGATAGAAAAAATACGGGTTGGGGTGCCAGCCTTCGGGGCCACGACCAAGCATGAACGCGGTAGCACCGATGGGTTTGCCGATCCAGCCATCGTCGATGAGTTTGCGGCTGGTTTGCAGGCCAGCACCAAGGAAGGTGTCTGGGGCACCACCGACGCGGACGCCCTTGGCTTCGGCCATGCTGAGCATCTGCTGGGCTTCGGCGCGGGTCACTGCCAACGGCTTTTCGTTGTAGACCGATTTGCCAGCTGCGATGGCTTTGAGGGCAACTTCTCCATGCGCGGCGGGTACTGTCAAATTAATGACGATTTTGATGCTCGGATCGGCGAGCAACTCATCGACCGAGCAGCCCTTGGCGACGCCGAATTCGGCGGCACGGGCCTGTGCACGGGCGACGTCGATGTCGGCGACGGCTGCAATGTGCATGCCACGGAAGCGCTGGTGACAATTCTGCAAATAGATACTACTGATATTGCCACACCCGATGATACCGACTGCGGTACTGCTCATAAAATCCTCGCTGATAGGCTGACGCCCTATCTTATCATCTGGGGCTACGGGATGCAACGCGGCTAGGCATCCGTACAGAGCAACCGTGACGCTGTGGACGGTGGTTTTGGCACAACGATGAGCCATAGCAGGTCGCAGGTGCGGCGTTCCACAGACGTACCCATCACTCGGCAGGGAAGAGGGTCGAGTCGGGAAGCCAGCTGCCCCATTGTGCGTCGCGGGCTAATCGGTACGCATCGCGTTGTCGTTTGGGGACGGAACTTGTCATAATCCCACGAGATGAACAGTGTTCGAGGGTGATGTAGCCTTTGTGCGTGGTGGTGTCGTGCAACACGCGGGCACCGCTGTACGCAATGGGTATGCGGCTCACCGCGATGTAGCTATACTTGGCTTCTTCATAGGGGAGTGTTGCACCACGAGCGAGACGCTGAAAGTCAGGGCGGGCGATTTTGGTGGCGTAGTGGCACCAATCGTCGACCATTGGGCATCTGCTGCAATGTGTGCAGGGTGCGATGACGTGGGCCCCGAGGTCAATCAGCGTCTGTCGGATGGTCGTCAGCATGGGGAAGAACGCCGAAGTCCCGGGCTCGACGATGATCAGCGTGTGTGCCGTGGCAGCCCAGGCACGGGCGATGAGATCGCTCCGCTGATTGACCGATAACTCATTGAGGACATGTCCGATAACCACCAAATCATGGAGCGGCCAATGGTGGGAGGCGGTCAAATCCTGTTGGAGTTGCAAAACCGGGACATCATGTGCGCCGTGTAAGGTGTGTGCCAATGCATCGAGGTGTATATCGCGTTCGATGGTCGTGGCGCGTTGCACAGACGGAAAGCGGCTGAGCGCGGCCCAGACCGCTGTGCCGGGACCACTCCCGAGATCGAGTAGTGACGAGGGTGCAAACGTTGGGGTACGCTGTAGGGTTGCATGGAGCGCACCGTCGAGCTGCGCATAGGTCGCGGGCATCAAGAGTGCCGCATATGACAACGCATCGAGCGCTGTGCGCACAAGGGGCTGACCATCACGCGTGCCGCGGTAGCGTTCGCTGAGTGCCTGTGCATTGGGCACCCATTGACTGCTTGGGGTGCGATGGAGCTCGGCACGCAGGCGCACTGCAAGGCGTGGCGGCAATGCAATCATGGAGTGACAGTCGGGACAGGCACGGCGGTATCGGTTGGTGGCACTGGCGTATCGGTCGCTGGTACAGCCGTCGGCGGGATAGCCGTGGCAGTGGGTGGGATCGCGGTGGCGGTCGGTACCACAGCGGTGTTGGTCGGCGAATTCGTCCGCGTCGGCGTGCGGGTCGCCGATTTGGTGACCGTGGCAGACGGACTTGGACTGCTGGTCGGCGTAGCGGTCTGTGTCTCGGTCACGGTCGCAGTCGGTGTCAGGGTAAGGGTATTGGTGGGCAAAAGCGTAATCGTTGGGGCGTCGGTGGGAGCGACAATCGCAGACGGGGTCGGGATGACCGGGACTGCGGTCGCTGGTGCAGGTATCGTGGTCGGCTTCTTGGTGAGTACCGGTTTGGTGGTTGGGGCCTTTGTCGCCGCCTGAGGGGTGGGGACAATAACGATGGGTTCGGGTGTTAGTGATGGCAGTGGGGTGCTGGTGTTGGTCGGGGTGGCGGTGACCGTTACGGTAACGGTTGTGGTGGGCGTGAGGGGCAACGGTGTATTCGGCGCTGCAATCAGCGACCGGACAAGGAGAAATCCCGCAACGAGCACGCCAAATGCAACGGGTGCAACGATGGTCAGGGGGAATCCTGCAGCGGTTGCACTCGGTCGAGCCGGAGCATTGCTACGCCCTTCGAGGACATTGCGTTTGCGCGGGGCAGTAGCTGCGCCGGTGGGGTACAGCGCGGCTGGTGCCTGGAGTTCACGGGTGGTGTCGACATCGGATTCGATGGTACGGGTCGAACGTGGTGATTCGTGGCGCGAGCGCGCCATGCCGGCAACCATCGATGACGCAGTCGTACTGGCCGGTAATTCGGCAAACGCGGCATCGATGGCCATCGAAAACGCGAGACACGACGTGAAGCGGTCGTCGGGGTTTTTGGCGAGCGCTTTGTGG
>JBFYTT010000198.1:0-2628 GCA_041300425.1 Roseiflexaceae bacterium | reverse complement strand
ATCGTGTTGGCGTTTGTGTTGGGATTCGGTGGGGCACATTACATTTACATGGGGCGTCGTCTTCTGGGAGTGCTCAGTGTGCGGTTTTGTTGGACCGGCTACCCTGCCATGATCGGTGTGCTGGATGGCTTGCGGATGATATTTTTGACCGATCGTGAGTTTCGCCAACAATGCACGTAGGGCATTCGGTACACACGCGCCGCTACACTGTAGCGGCGCGTTTTTGTGTGGTTAGGCTAAATGGAAGACCTCGGTCAGCGTGAGCAACGACGTGTCGGCCGCACCGTTGTCGAGTTGCACAAAAAAATCTGCCATTTCGGCCTGCCAGCGGGCATTGACTTCTTCGGTTTGCATGCCCGCGACAGCGGCGGCAAAGTTTTCACATTCGACATACCCAACCAACAAGCCGTCGTCTTTGAGGAAGAGTGAGTAGTTTTGCCAGCCGTGACGTGCCAGCGCTGCCAACATATCGGGCCAGACTGCGGCATGGCGGCGGGTATACTCAGCGAGGCGGTCAGGTTTGACCTGGAGCAAAAAACAGACACGTTGCATGATGCATCCCTTTCGTTTGATGTGGCAATGCTAGCATGAATTCTGCGCTTTGATGCTTGCGGTTCCGCAAGCAAGAATCCGAGATTCATGCTATATTTCTGACACAGACACAAGCATTTGCATCAATACGACGGTTCATTCATGCATATCACCACAGAAGCGCCGAAACAGACCGAATCGACCGAAGCGCAGGTTTTGGCACGCGTCCGGCGCGCCGGCCGTGGGAGTGTCTGGTGTGCCGAGCGCTTGGCTCTTGGACTGCCACGCAACGCCATTGATCAGGCACTCGGGCGCATGACCTGCAAGCAACAACTCACCCGCATCGCCCATGGGATATACCTCTACCCACACATACACCCGTTGCGGGGCATGCAACCACCATTACTCGCCGATGTGCTCGAGATGCTATCGGATATCGGTATGGGACCGCTCGTCCCTACCAACGGGACCGCAGCAGCGATGGTTGGGTTGTCTCATCACGACCACACGACCTACACCTACGGCTCGGTCGGCGGCAGTCGCACTATTGTCACCCAGTGGTGGACGTTGATGGTACGGCCTATCGCCCCACGTGGTATTGTCGGGGTACATGCGTTGACTGCAGTGGTTATCCAGGCAATGCGGCATGTTGGCCAGGCGCAGTGGGACGACTCGTGCACAGCTATTCTCCGTCAACAGTTCCTCCCGACGTCTCGCGCACTGCTCGCAGAGCAATCAGGTGCAGCGCCGGCATGGATGCGGCCTATTCTTCGTTCCCTACTTGTACTGGGTCGAGATACGCTCTGATCTCAGGAAATGTCCGTTCGGCGATATAGACCGCAAAAGCATACGTCAGATGATGTTTATCATACGTAAATGGAACATTATCGGGAGAAAATATTGGACAAACGTCGTTGTCGCAGAGTGCAGCAAACTTATCGACAAAGAGGAATCCATGTGATTTTGATGCCGCGCCTAACGCTTGGTTAACGGATTTGTCCGTGGTGAGGAAATTTCGCAAGCGCTTCTCATCGTTACCGAACATCTGTAACGCGTCGTCGAACGACAACACGGAGCGGTAATAATTGCCCAACACGACGACTTTTGTGACCTTCTGCGCGTGTAGGAAAGACAAATACTCCAAGTTCTCGTCAACGTATTGGGCATTCACGAGTCTGCTGTAGACTATGTAATCAAATTGGCGCAAAAATCCTGCATTAAAGCGCAGATTTGCTGAATCTGAGCACCGTGCTGTGTTCGGCTTTCCGACGGTGGTTGCACAGCCATTTGTGTCAAGCACAAAGAAATAATCGGCTGGATAAATCGTACGGAGGATGTTCCATCCGTCAATGACATGACTGTTGCCGATGACTAATACGTTGCGCCTGCCCTCCTGAATCACGCATGCGCGTGTGGGACGAACATTGCAGTCCTGACTAATATTGGCGAGGCGATCTGCACGCCAACGGAGATATGTCGGGTGAGTGACAGATAAATCTTGAATCCACGGTCGTGAAACCAGTCCTTTATCAAACGTCATGCCGACACCGAGTACAGCTATCACTCCCATCCAAAGCAGGATCCGAACGACAAATTTGCGCTTGTCTGCACTCGGCCGTCGCTGCGGTACTTCGATAAGAACATGCAAGAGGTATGCTGTGACACACACTGCCACGAGTACACCGAGTTGTTCATTCGTCGTGAGTTCGCCGGTTTTGTACTGATAAATCATCCGGTATCGATCGTACAGCACAATAATCGGCCAATGCACGAGATACAGCGAATAGCTGAGTTTGCCTATCCATGCCATCCACCGATTGCCTAAAACGTATCGACCAATCTGTGCATCTTTGCCCCAGATCAAAAGGCCGGTACTGAGGCACGGCAGCAACGCTGCAAGCCCAGGGAACGGAGTTTCGGTCGTATACGTTAATACGCTGTACACAATCCCGGCTAAGCCAATGAGTATCGCTGCTTCGTGGAGGCGTTGGTGATTTTTGTTTTGCGGCACAGGAATCGCATGCAGCAAGGCACCAATTGCGAATTCGAACACCCTGAATGGCATGAGAAAGTACGCTGCATCGCTGTCATTGACAA
>JBFYTT010000194.1:0-3515 GCA_041300425.1 Roseiflexaceae bacterium | reverse complement strand
GATGTACCCAGAATTCGAATAGTTATACACACTCCCAGGCGTTGAGATGAGTGGTTCAGAACGGAATCGGGCGATGAGCTCCTCACGTGTAGTGGGAGTTGCTTGCCGTGCATCAAAATCGAGAAAATCGGTGTAATCGGGTATTCCCGAGCTGTGAGAGAGTAATTGCCGAATGGTAATGGGGGCCCACTGGGGGGCACAGAACTCGAGATAGCTACAAATACGGTCGTCGATACTGAGTTTGCCTTGCTCTTGGAGCCGGAGAATGAGCACGGCAGTGAATTGCTTGGTGAGTGAGGCAATGCGAAACTTCGTCGTGGAGGTGTTGCGACTCGTGCGATTCGCAAACCCATAGCCGTGCCGCAGCAGTATTTCGCCACGACGGGCGACCAAGACACTGCCACTATACAAACCTGCTTGTTCGATGCTACGCATATGTTGGCCGAGGATGTTGTCGGCACCGACGGCACCCACCTCGATGGGATCGAGATTCATGGGGAGTGGTTCGGCGGTTGGGCTAGTCGATGAGGGTATTGCGGCGGTGACCGTCGGGAGTGGTGCGGCTTGATTGGGTGTTGGTGTAATGTCTGCTGGTCGATCGGTCGGTACAGTAATAAGGCCGCCTTCGACGGTGACGGTCGGCAGCGTAGGCAGGGATGCGTGCGTCGATGTCGAATCGGGACTGCCACACGCACCGAGCAACAGCACGAGCACGATGGAGGGGGTTATGATGCGCATGCGTAACTGACAGCAGCAGTGCGAATCAGGGACCGATACACATCAAGGATGTCGCACCCGACATTGCTCCACCCATAACGCTCTGCACGGGCACGCCCAGCGATACCCATTTGGTGTGCGAGATGATGATCGGTCAAAATCCGGGTCAGGTTATGAGCCAGTTGTGTCGCATCATCGGGGGGAGTCAACAATCCATCTACTCCATGTGTGATGATAGTGGCAGGTCCGCCGGCGTTTGTGGCAATGACTGGTCGGCCACTGGCGAGTGCCTCGAGCGCAGCCATACCAAATGATTCGTAGTGCGACGGCATGGTCACGACGTCACACGCAGCATGGAAGAGCGCAAGTTGGCTTTGGGGTCGTGCTCCGACAAAGCGAATCGCAGCTGCAATCCCGAGCGTGTGCCGGAGCACATCGAGTCGTTTTTGTTCAGTGTTCCACAGATGCGGTTGTTCGTCGCTGGCACCACCGACAATGACAGCCTCAAGCATGGCGAGACTCGGTACATTCGCTCGCAACTGGGCAACTGCCGTGATGAGTGCGTCGATTCCTTTGAGTGGTTCGATGCGACCGACAAGCAAGGCGAGGGGGGTAGGTTGGGCAGGCAACCCCAGCTGGTTGCGCGCCTCAGCCATATCATTCGGCTGGAAACGTTGGAGGTCGACACCGCACGGTATTATCCGAATATGCTCGGGATTGGCGTCATAATGCCAAACCATCTGGCTTAAGTCTATCGTTGTGGCTGCGACAACAGCATCAGCGTTGCGCAAAATGAGGGCTTCATGGGCGATACGTTGACCGGTCTCGCGTTCTTCGTCACTCCGTGCAACGATATTCTTCATTGCACCAAGGGTGTGGAACATATGGACAAGCGGGATCCCGAGGCGGTCACGCAGGGCAAGTCCTATGATCCCCGAGACAAAGTAATGGCTATGGATGATGTCGTAGGTGACACGTTGATCATTGGCATACGCAATGATGCCGTCGACGAATGCATCTGCATGGTCGAGAATGAGATTTTTGTCGTATGGGGATTCGGGACCAGCGGGAAGGGTAATCAACGTCACATTGCGTGTAACCGGAGTGATTCGCTCGCTGTCGAGGGATTGGCTCCGGGTGAAGATGTCGACGGCCACGCCACGTCGCCCGAGTTCGCGACTGAGTTCGCGGACATAGACGTTCATTCCCCCGGCTTCCTTGCCGCCGAGTCCTGCGAGTGGGCTCGTGTGCACAGACAACATCGCAACGCGCATAACTGGACTCCCGTTGGGTACGTGGACTGATTATGGATACGTTATTGACGGCGTATCAGATGTGCCGAAAACATCTATGAAATAGTATACGTTCTCTTCGTGAAGTTGTGATGAGCGTTGCCTAGACGACTCGAACACCCGCGATGGTCGTGCGTATGCGATAGACAGACGTGCGTGCGGTAATGTAGAGTGTTTTGCGATCGGCATCACCAAAGGCGCAATTCGCAGGCAGTTCGGGCACAGCAATTACCCCAAGACAGGCACCAGAAGGCTCAAAAACCCAGATCCCGGTCGCGCCTGCGACATACAGATGGCCTGCTTCGTCGACCTTCATCCCATCGGGTGATCCAGGTTGGGGATGATCGAGATCGCAGAGCATTCGGCTGTTTGTGAGCGTCCCATCGTGAGCCACATCAAATGCGCGTACATGTCTGCGTCGTGAGTCGTCAATATACAAGGTGCGTTCGTCGGGCGAAAGTGCCAGGCCGTTGGGACGTATAAAGTCGTCGGCGATACAACGCACGGTGCCGTCGGAGTGGACCGCGTAGACGCCATTGACGGGTTGCTCTTGGTCAGCAGGATCAATCCCGTACGGCGGGTCAGTGAAGAACACGACGCCGTCGGAGCGCACGATGACGTCGTTGGGGCTGTTGAGGCGTTTGCCGTCGTAGCGGTCGATGAGTGTCTGTGGTTGACCGTGTGCGTCAGTAATACTGACGCGGCGATTCCCGTGCTCTGCGGCGATGAGGGACCCAGTACGACTACGCGTCAGTCCATTGGAGTGGCCACTCGGCGCACGCCAGCGGCGGATACTGCCATCAGGGCGCCAGGCGTAGATGATACCGGCCGGTATATCAGAAAAGCGTAGCTCGGAGTCGCACCAAACCGGACCTTCGGTGAATTGGAAACCCGAGGCGATGCGTTCGGGGTGGCCGCCTTCGAAGAGGGAACGGAGCTTCATCTAGTCCTCGATCCAATTGAGCGTGCGCTCGACGGCTTTTTGCCAACGGGCGTAATCGCGGTCGCGATGGGCAGCGTCCATGTGCGGCGTCCAGCGGGTATCTTCGCGCCAGTTGGATTGGACCTCGGCCAGATCACGCCAGTACCCGACGGCTATCCCGGCGGCGTAGACTGCGCCGAGGACGGTCGTTTCGCGGATGACAGGACGTATAACTGGGACGTTGACGACGTCGGATTGAAACTGCATCAGCAGACTGTTCGCAGTCATGCCACCGTCGACTTTGAGCAGGGCAATAGGGACGCCACTGTCTTGTTCCATCGCATCGAGGACCTCACGGGTCTGCCAGGCGACTGCTTCGAGTGCGGCCCGAGCGATGTGGCCTTTGGTGACAAAGCGGGTCAACCCGACGATGACCCCCCGGGCATCACTGCGCCAGTGTGGCGCAAACAACCCCGAAAACGCAGGAACGATCACGACCCCACCACTATCAGGAACTGATGCAGCGAGTGCCTCGATGTCACTACTTTGGGCGATGATGCCGATGTTGTCGCGCAACCACTGCA
>JBFYTT010000157.1:0-6216 GCA_041300425.1 Roseiflexaceae bacterium | reverse complement strand
TGAGTTGAGTTGAGTTGAGTTGAGTTGAGTTGAGTTGAGTTGAGTTGAGTTGAGTTGAGTTGAGTTGAGTGGAGTTGAGTTGAGTTGAGTTGAGAGTTGCGCGAATAACCGGGAGCAGTTGGCGTTTGCCGCCAGCCCATTTGAGGAACGGTTTGAGGTGTGGAGGACGGAGCGACATACAGCAGAGACCTCGCCCGGCAGGATGCCAGCGAGGTCAATTATTGATCAGAACGTGCGATCGATCAACCGCTGCTACACGGTGGTGCGCTTAGACACTGCTGGGGCGCGGCACCAACCGTGTCAGCAAGATACCCAATTCGTACAGAAGGTACATGGGCACTGCCAGGAGCATCAAATTGTACGGGTCACCGGTTGGCGTAATCAATGCCGCAATAATCGTGATGATCACGATGGCATAACGCCGCGTGGAGGTGAGCATTGCGGTCGATACAATGTTGAGCCGGGCCAACAGATAAATGATGGCAGGCAATTCAAAGATGATGCCGTTCCAGAGCAAGAGGGTTGAGACTGTATCAAAAAAACTGTCTGCAGTGGGTTCTGTTTGGATGGTGGCGGTATTGCCGTAGCCGAGCAAGAAGCCGAGGGCTGCGGGAATGGTAATAAACCAGCCAAACACAATCCCGGCCAGGAAGAGCTCGGTCACAATGGGCAGGGCGGTGTAGACAATGCGCTTTTCGCGGTTGAGCAAACCCGGTGAAAAGAACGCCACCAGCTGATAAATGATTATCGGCATCGCAATGATAATCCCAACGACCAACGCGATATTCAAATAGCGCAGAAAGATTTCGCCGACCATCACTGCTTTGAGGACGGTGCCCTCGGGTGCCAACTGTTGCACCATGAAGTCCGGCAGGGTAACGCCAAAAATCACGGGATTATTGACGAGATAGAATCCGACACTCGCTCCCAAGCCGATTGCGATACAGGCTTTCACCAAGCGATCACGGAGCTCGAGCAAATGCGGTTTGAGCCCATCCCAAAAGTCACCCAGTGTCGAAGGAGCAGAATCGGTACTGGATTCGACCATGTCTTCGACGGGTTCGTCGGCGGGTATCAGCAATCGCACCAGCCCCAGTATGAGCAACGGGAACAGGATCATACCGGCGAGAATCGATGCGAGGACAACCAAATTCGCACTGCTCATGGGTTCGACTCCCCGTTGGTGTTTTGTACGTGGCGTTGAAGTTCATCGATGCGGTTGGTCAACTGACCGATTTCGATGCGCAAGAACATAATCGTATCAGAAGTGACCGTTTGTGCTGGCACCGCTGCCACGCTCTTGCGCAGTTCTTTCATCTCGCGGGTAAGCTGCTCGATATCGGCGTGGAGCTGTGTGACCGTGTCTGTGGCAGGAGGGTTCGTCTGCGCCTCTTTGAGTCGACTGATTTCGGCCTTGAGACCACGGATTTCTGCGTAGATTGCACTATCTGGCATCGGTTGTGTGACCGGTTGCGGCGGCGATTGGGGCGGCTGGACTGGAGAGACCACCTGATCGACAGCAGTTTCGTTCGGAGGGGTTATATCAGGTTGGCTCGACGCTGTTGCCGGTGGGTTCATCCAATTGGGCTTGCTTGAGCGCGCCACGGTGGGTGGTATGCGCTGGTCGTCTTCGACTGTGGTGGGTGCTACAGCGGCATCTGGTGCAACGGCGGCAGGTTCGATCGGCTTGGCGATGGTCCGATCTTGGTCTGTGGCCAGAGTATACGGAGTATTGACCGCATCGTTCAGGGTCGCGTTCGAGGTTTGGGCGGCTTCTGTAATAGCGGCGTTGAGCGCCGTCGTCGTCATTGAAAGTGTTTTGGTCGTGTCGTTGAGGTCGCTCCGTACACTGTTACTGACTTCGCGCAGCGTCGAACGGATTTCGTTGATTTCGGTTTGGAGCTCGTGTTGGATTTGGAGCAACACCTTGGCATCCGGCGATGCGTTCAGCCAGTTGCGCAACCGTATAATCGACGCACCCAGGCTCCGCGCAAAGTCAGGCAGGCGTTCGGGGCCAAGCACGACGAGTGCGATGATAATGACAAAGAATAATTCACCGGGGCCAATCCCGAGGAAATTCATAGGGCCTTCTTTCGCCAGCGGACGCAGTCACTCCCTGAATTGTACAACACTCCGCACCTGAGACGATGTGCAAGCGCAAAAAACACCCCCACTGTGTGTACAGTGGGGGTGCCGAACGGGGCAGTTATTTGCCGTTTGCGTCGATGTAGGCCATGGCGTCGCCGACCGTGAGGATTTTCTCGGCGGCTTCGTCGGGAATGTCAACGCCGAATTCTTCTTCAAGAGCCATAATCAACTCGACCAGGTCGAGTGAATCAGCCTTGAGTTCTTCGGCGAAGCGGGCGGACGGGACAATTGCTGATTCTTCGCAACCCAATCGGTCTGCGACAATTTTCTTCAGACGTGATTCCATCTCTGCTGACGGCATTGATGTGCTCCTTTCGCAACCTCTACGTACACGTGTTGTGTTCGATGTATATCACCACAGGTCAGACCTGTTGGCTACCGTGTTGGGGGTGTTGCACTGTAGCGCGCTGCTACGGTGCCCAAAATCCCGTTGACCAGGCGTGCAGACGAATCACCGACGTAGGCCCGTGCGATTTCGACGGCGGCGTTGATAATGACCGGAGTCTCACCCTTTTGTTCGCTATAGCGGAGCTCAGCGATGGCGATGTGGAGGACAGCACGTTGCAGGATCGGCATATCGTCAAGCGAAATCGTAGGTGCGAGCTCGCTGATGAGTGTATCGAGTGCGTGCCGATGCTCGAGAGCGGCGCTCACAATGGTCCGAATGAACATCCGCTGGGTTGCTCGGATGGGTAGCGGATCGCCGTCGTCATCCACGTCATTGAGGATGGGTTGCGAAAGGTGACGGTCTAACACGGCATCGATGGGATGATCGGTTTGACTGAGTTCGTACAGTATACGCACCGCTTGTGTGCGAGGCTTGAGCCGTGCTTGGCTAGGCATGCGATCCTTGGGTTTGTACGTCACAGACGCTGACGAAAACGGTTACATCGCGTGGGTCGGCCCGTTGGATCAGGGTTGCAACCAACGCCTTGATTTGCATCGACTGCGTCATCACACTCACGTCGTTCGTCGGATCGACCACCACATAACAGTGCACGTCGAGCGTGCGGTCATGTACCACGATAGCCACCCCATGTCCGAGGATTGCTCCTGCGGGGGCATTGTAGGGGGGCATGGCTGGCCGAATACCCGGCACGAAGCTGAGCGCTGCGCTTAATCGCGTGGCCAATGCCGTGTATGGAATTTGCTGATGCGATTCATGCACAAACATCATTCTACTCATAACTCTTCAGGACGTCAAGAATCACAGCGCGCGTACTTGTGCTATACTGCAATTCGGCAGTCGCTCAGACTGTCTTCGCATCGAACGTACGGACCGCTCCAGTCTGTGCGCGATTATGAGGGAGTAACGCATCATGGCCTTGGAACGTAGCGAAAAAGACACCGTGATTGGCAAGTTTCAGACGCATGCAACCGACACCGGTTCGTCTGAAGTCCAGATTGCCTTGTTGACCGAGCGCATCAACCAAATCGTCGACCATCTGCGTGAGAACAAGCAAGATCATGCCACCCGCCGCGGGTTGCTGAAGTTGGTCGGTCGTCGCCGTCGTTTGTTGGCCTATCTGAGCCGCACAAACAACGCCAGCTACCGCAGCACCATCGAGCGCTTGGGTCTGCGCCGGTAATCGCTGTCTGTGGGTACAACATTCGTGTGATGATGTGGCTGCGGGCATGTACAACCTACATCCCGCAGCTTTATCTATAAAGTCCGTCAGTAAACAGCAAAGACCAGGTGGTTAGGGATTGGAGGATGGGGTTCGCACCGCGGACAGCAACCTCCAGTACCTAACACATGGCAACTGCCACACACGGTGGCAGAGAAGAAGGAGCCCATGACAGAACGTAAAGTATTCAGCGTCAGCGCTGAAATCGCCGGCCGGACCATGACCCTCGAATCGGGTCGGTTCGCCGAGCAAGCCGATGGTGCCGTCACCATCCGCTATGGTGACACCGTCCTGCTGGCCACCGTAGTGGCCGCCAAATCCGCCCGCGAGGGGATCGACTTCTTCCCATTGACCGTCGATTACGAAGAAAAAATGTACGCAGCCGGCAAAATCCCCGGGAGCTTCTTCAAGCGCGAAGGTCGAGCCACCACCACGGCAATTCTGACGTCGCGATTGACCGACCGGCCGTTGCGCCCGCTGTTCCCAGAGGGCTATTTCAACGAAGTCCAGATTATCGTCACGACCTTTTCGATTGATATGGTCAACGATCCTGGTCCGTGTTCGATTATTGCCGCCTCTGCCGCCTTGGCCATCTCGGGCATTCCGTTCTCGGGCCCGGTCGGTGCCGTTACCGTCGGCTACCTCGATGGTGCGTTGGTCGTCAACCCGACCATGATCGCCATGCAAGAGAGCCGCCTCGACCTCGTCGTCGCCGGCACCAAAGACGCCGTCTTGATGGTCGAGGCAGGTGCGTTTGAGTTGACCGAAGAGCAAATGCTCAACGGTGTCATCGAAGGCCACCGCGTCGCCAAAGAAATCTGTGCCCTGCAAGAGAAATTGATCGCATTGTGTGGCAAGCCCAAGCAGGCGTTCATACCGGCACCACAGGACAAGTCGCTCGAACAAGCAATGCGCCAGTGGATGGGTAGCCGCTTCCACGATGCCCTGCACAACAGCGACAAGACCGCCCGCCAAGATCAGACCGATGCGCTCCATGCAGCCGTGATTGCCCATTTCACCGCTGATGAGCCCGAAGAAGAAGTCGCAGCCCGCAAAAAGGCCATCGACGTCGCCTTCGAAAACATCATGTACGACGAAGTCCGCACCGCACTGCTGGATTCGGGCTTGCGTGTCGACGGCCGTACCCCCGAAGAAATCCGGCCCATCAGCGTCGATGTCGGGGTTATCCCCCGCGTCCACGGCTCGGGCTTGTTTACCCGTGGTCAGACCCAGGTGTTGACCATTACGACGCTCGGATCGCCTGCCGAAGAACAGCGCCTCGACGATTTGGGTATCGAGACGAGCAAACGCTATATCCACCACTACAACTTCCCACCGTTCTCGACCGGCGAAGTGAAGCGCCTCGGCGCACCGCGCCGCCGCGACATCGGTCATGGTGCGTTGGCAGAGCGATCGTTGGTGGCGGTATTGCCGACCAAGGACGAGTTCCCCTACACGATGCGTCTGGTGTCTGAGGTGTTGTCGTCCAACGGCTCGTCGTCGATGGGTTCGGTCTGTGGATCGAGCATGTCGTTGATGGACGCTGGCGTGCCCATCAAGCGCCCGGTCGCGGGTGTGGCCATGGGTCTAGTCACCGGCGAACAAGGCAAGTTCCGTGTCTTGACCGACATCCAGGGCATCGAAGACCACCTCGGTGACATGGACTTCAAAGTCGCTGGCACGACCGAGGGCATCACCGGCTTGCAGATGGACATCAAGACCACCGGTATTACCTACGAAATCATGAAAATCGCGTTTGAGCAAGCCCGCCGCGGCCGCTTGTTCATCCTCGACAAGATGAGCGCCGCCATAACTACGGCCCGTGCCGAAATGTCGCCCACGGCACCGCGCATCATCACCTTGCAGATCCCCGTCGACAAAATCGGCGCGCTCATCGGCCCCGGTGGTAAGACCATCCGTGGCATCATCGAGAGCACCGGCGCGACGGTGGACGTCGAGGACGATGGCCGCGTGTTTGTGACCACTGCCGATGGCGAAGCATCCAAGAAGGCCGTCGGGATGATCGAAGCGCTCACGCGTGAAATCAAAATCGGCGAAATCTTCTTGGGCAAGGTCGTCAGCATCAAGCCATTCGGCGCATTTGTGAACCTCATCCCCGGTAAAGACGGCATGGTCCATATCTCGGAACTAGACGTCGGTCGGGTCAATGTGGTCGAAGATGTCGTTAACATCGGCGACGAAATCAACGTCATGGTCATCGACGTCGATGCCGGTGGTAAGGTTAGTCTGTCACGCAAAGCTGTGTTGACCGGCATGTCGCCAGACGATGTCAAGAACGCACCACGCCCCGAGCGCGCACCGCGCGACGGCGACCGCGGTGCATTCCGTGGTCCGCCACGAGACGGCGATCGCCCACGCCGCCGGATGTAGGTTCAGTCTTCTGCGTCCAGACCGTCTCACAGCTGTGAGACGATCTGGA
>JBFYTT010000155.1:0-4409 GCA_041300425.1 Roseiflexaceae bacterium | reverse complement strand
CATGTAGCCGGTGTTCTGTGACCAGGTGGTGGTGGTTTCGGTGCTGGTTGCGTAGGCAATGAACTTCATGGCAGCCTGCTGCTTTTCGACGGGCAGATTTGCCATGATGCCCAAGCCAGCGCCACCGGTTGGGCAGCCGAACTGGTCAACGGACGGCAACATGGCCGTGCCGACTTTGAACGTGGCGTTCTTTTCGAACCCGGCCAAGCCTCCGGTCGATGCAATCGTGGTAGCGGTCAAGCCACCCAAGAAGTCAGCACCGATGTCTTTTGCGTTGCTGGCCCACTTACCGGTCATCACCGAATCCTGGTAGAACTTGCCGGCGCGGACGCCGTTTTCTTCTTGGATGCGGATGGTGAAGTCAGGGTCGCTGTAACGGCCGCTGTGCTGCCAAATCGCGCCTTGGAACAACCAGGCCACGTAGCTGGCACCGTTTGGGTGCGCAAATGCGGCGCGAGCCATCGTGCTGCCGTCCATCTTCAGCAACTTTGGTGCCCACTCGGCAAACTCGGCCCAGGTCTCGGGACCGCGGTCTGGCAAGCCGACCTCAGCGAAGATGTCTTTGTTGTAGTAGAACAACGGCGTGCTGCGGGCGAACGGCACCCAGTGGATGTCGCCCTTGCGGGTACCTTCGTTGATCAACGAGTCTGCGAAGTCGGCGCCATCGATCTGCTGGGCGGCCATCAGGTCCTTCAGCGGCTGCAATGCACCGGCTAGATAGAACTTGAACCACCACACGTCCGACATCAACGAGACTTCTGGGGTCTTCTTTGCTTGGATGGCTGCGGTCAGCTTCTGAGCGGTTTCTTCGTAAGTGCCTTGGAACTCGAGAGCGACCTTAACATCGCTCTGTGATGCGTTGAATGCATCGACCATTGCCTTTTCGGCTTCGCCCAAGGCGCCGCTGAACGACCCCCAGTAGGTGATGTCGACGGTCGAGGTCATGGGTGCTACAACTGCTGGTGCGCTGGTTGGCTCAACAGCTGCGGCGTTTGAATCGGCAGGTGCGGCGGTCGGCTCTGCAACAGCAGCTGCGCCACAAGCGGCAACCAATGCTGCGCCACCGGCGAATGCCATCGAACGAAGGAACTGACGACGTGACTTCAACTGGTCCATGTGATACTCCTCATACAAATACTCCCGAAACCACATATGTGTGCGACCCCTTCGTCGGATACACCTTCCTTAGCCGCGCACTGCACCGGCGGCAATCCCGTCGACAATCCACTTCTGGGTGCGAACAAACAGCACAATCACCGGCATCACTACAAACACGGTGCCGGCCATGATGATGC
This sequence comes from Roseiflexaceae bacterium, assembly GCA_041300425.1. Taxonomy (GTDB): domain Bacteria; phylum Chloroflexota; class Chloroflexia; order Chloroflexales; family Roseiflexaceae; genus UBA965. The sequence continues at coordinate 3,114 of JBFYTT010000155.1, read as the reverse complement.
CCCAGTTCTGCATGCCCTCGGTCTGGAACAAGCCAAACAAGCCGATGGGCAAGGTGCGCATGTCGTTGCTGTTGGTCACGATCATGGGCCAGAGAAAGTCGTTCCACTCCGACACGACTGCGAAAATCCCCACCGTCACAATCGCGGGCTGCGCCATGGGTACCACGACGAGCCAGAGGCGTTGCATGTGTGTCGCGCCATCCATTTCGGCGGCTTCGATGACTTCGTGCGGCAAACCCATGTAGTACTGCCGCAGCATGAATGTCCCGAATGCCGTTGCAGCGTTGGGCAAAATAATGCCCTGGAACGTATTCACCCAATCCAAATGCGCCATCGTGATGTAGTTGGGCACGATAGTCACTTGGGCGGGTACCATCAAGGCCGTCAGAATCACCACAAACGTCACGTCTTTGAGGCGCTTCGGCGCTTTGACATACACCAGTGCATAGGCACAACTAATCGCGAGCAACACTTTCGAGCCAGCTGCACAGGCTGTGGTGAAAATGCTATTGCGGAAGTACGTGGCAAAAGGCACCGCGTTCCATGCATCGGGGTAGTTCATCAGGGTCGGTTTCTGTGGGAACCACGTCACCGGTATCTGATAGATTTCGGCGCTCTCTTTGAACGACGCCAACACCATCCAGAGCAATGGCAAGCCGATAATGGCGACGACCATTGCCAATCCGAGGTATGCCAGGCCAGATGCAATCGAAAAGGGGAGAGCTGATCTAGAGCGCATGTGCTTTCTCCCCGATCTTGAGCTGGAGCAGGGTTACTGCGAGCATAATCACAAAAATCACCACCGTCAGCACCCCTGCAGGCCCCGCTTCGAACGCCACAAAGCCGCGCTCGTACAAGTTGTAGACGAGGATGTTGGTCGCGTTGATGGGACCGCCATTGGTCATCACTCGGATTATTTCGAACGATTGAAAAGCCCCGAGGATGCCCGTGACCGTCACGAACAACAGCATCGGGGCGAGACTGGGGATGGTGACGTTCCATAGCTTGCCCCAGCGACCGGCGCCATCAATCGAGGCTGCTTCGTAGAGCGTGTGATCGATGTTTTGCATCCCTGCGATCAGAATCACCGCTCCGTAGCCGGACTGCTTCCAGACCACGGTCATGATGATAGACACCATCGCCCACTGCGGATTGGTGTACCATTCGGGGCTCTTGAGGCCGACCATCGACAGGAAGTTCTGGAGCAGTCCATAGCGGCCGTCGAGGATGTAGTTGAAGACCAGCGCAATCGCCGCACCCGAGAGGAGCGTCGGCAAAAAGACCAAGCCGCGCACAAAGTTCCGTCCGCGCAAGGGGAGCGACAACAGCAGTGCCAGCCCGAACGCACACAGAATGGTGCAGATAACAGAAAAAAACGTGTAGACGAAGGTGTTCTGCATTACTTGCCAAAAGGTACGGTCGCTCCACATGCGCACATAGTTTTTTGCGCCGACGAAGGTCTGTACCGGGCTGATGAAGTCCCACTGGTACAAGCTGAGTTCGATCCCTTTCCCCAATGGGTAGAAAATAAACACCGTCAAAAGTGCGACGTTGATGCTGACCAGTCCCAAAAATATCAAGGTTTCGCGGATGTGAAAGAGTTGTCGCGATGTCATGTGTCCTCCTCGTAACACAACAACTTTCGCAGAACCGTGTTAACAACGCGGTACATGAGTGTGGGATATGGATTAACGTTGGGGAGTGGTGTGATGTTCTTTTGGGTGCAATAATTTAATTCAAACAACCAAATAATTTGACACGCCACGCTGTTCGCCCGCTGTGCTACAGTAGCCCTAATCAGCACAATACACGGAGGGTGCAATGGAGCACTACATCATCGACACCGATATGGGCAACGACGTCGACGACGCATTGGCGCTCGCGGTCGCATTTGGGTTACAACGGCGCGGGGTCGTGCAGCTCGATTCTATTGTCCTGTCGCGGGCGGGGCACGACGCGGCGGCGTTCTGTGCGGCCCTGTGTGCGTTCTATGGCTACCCCGATACCCCTGTCGGGGTCATGCGCGACGGCTTGGTATCGGCCGAAAACCGCTTCCTCCACCTCGCCAACCACTGGCCCCATCGCTACGACGCACATACCGCCCCCGATGCGCTGACGCTCCTGCGCCAACGGTTGCAGGCGCTGCCAGATCAGAGTGTTACCATCGTCCAGATCGGTTTTGCGACCAACACCGCAGCAGTATTGAAAAATCCCGCAGACGTGGCACTCATCAAACGCAAAGTGCGCCAGCTGTCAGTCATGGCGGGTGCGTTTATGCCAATTGACGGGAATCCTGCATTCAAAGAATTTAACGTGATCTGCGACATCCCCGCCATGCAACAGATTGCGATGCACTGGCCGACGCCCATTATTTGGAACGGCTTCGAGGTGGGCAATGCACTGCGCTACCCACGTGCATCTATTGCACAGGATTTCGGCTGGACCGCACGCCACCCGGTGGTCGAGGCCTACCGCGCCTATTGCGCGCCCGACGAAGACCGGCAGTCGTGGGATCTCGTGTCGGTGCTGTTCCCCGCCTATCCGCAACGTGGCTATGTCGATAGCAGTGCGCCGGGTGTGGTGACCGTGGCCGACGACGGCGCAACGTCGTTTGTCGAATCACCGGCCGGCCAGCATCGCGTCTTGCGGATGCGTCCAGACCAGCAACCACGGCTGCTCGAGGCGCTGGTGCAGTTAGTCAGTCAACCGAGATAATCCGTAGGCCGCGGCATGCTGCGGCCAGATACCGCAAGGGCGATACCCCGCGTAGCGGGGCATGACGACCTCGCCCGTAGAAATCATGTGCACAACAACCCGTACGGCCGCGGCATGCTGCGGCCTAGGCATCACCCCAGTCGCCGCCGCCATCGCCACCGCCGAAGTCATCGCCGCCGCTCCACTCGCCGCTGTCCCATCCGCCGCCGTTGTCTTCGATTTGGGTGTCGTTGCTGACCTGGTCGGTGCCCCATGTCTCGCCGTCGATGACATTGCTGTCGTTCGCAGCACCGCTATTGAACATGTTGCCCATCATCCAGCCGAGCCCGAGACCGCCCAGCAGACCGCCGAGGCCGCCGCCAAAGCCACCCCCGAAGCCGTTGCCAGCGCCGTTGTTGA
>JBFYTT010000147.1:0-10139 GCA_041300425.1 Roseiflexaceae bacterium | reverse complement strand
GTGCATCCGTCAGATCCACCGACTGCCTGGACAACAGCTCTCGAGACCCTCGCTACTGCATCACGGTCCACCTACCGTGGTTTGGTTTACGACAATCCTGAGTTCGTCGGCTTCTTCCGCGAAGTAACGCCGATCGCCGAGATAAGCCGCCTCAAGATCGGTAGTCGACCAGCAGCGCGGCGCAATAGCCAACGCATCGAAGATTTACGGGCTATCCCTTGGGTTTTCAGTTGGATGCAGTCACGATTTACCTTGCCTGGCTGGTATGGGCTTGGTACTGCTGTTGATTTCTTCGTTGAAGGGTATGCCGAGGGGCCAGAGGCCGCCAAACTGTTGTTGCAACAGATGTATCGCGAATGGGCATTTTTCCGCTCGATGATTGATAATGCCCAGATGATTCTGGTCAAAGCAGATATGTATATCGCGCATCGGTATGCCGAGCTTGTCACCAATCCCGATCTCGCGCTCCGGATGATGACGACCATCGAGCACGAGTACAGACGCAGTGTCAACGCGGTCTGTTTGATTTCGCAAAGCGACACCGTACTGGCGCGGAGTCCCATTCTGCAACGCTCGATTGCACTCCGTAATCCATACGTCGACCCAATTTCGTACATTCAAGTCGAACTCTTACGGCGCTTGCGCGAGTGCCCGGATGGCGACGACCACGCGGCCCTCGAGGATGCAATCTTATTGACCATTAGCGGTATCGCAGCCGGTCTCAAAAATACCGGATAGTCAGGATATACCATGACCCTTCCATTGGACGGGATGCGTGTGCTCGATTTTTCGCGTGCATTGACCGGCCCATATTGCACGCAGATGTTCGGTGATATGGGTGCTGAAGTCATCAAAATCGAACAGCCCGAAGTGGGCGACAACTCGCGCGCGTGGGGTCCTCCGTTCGAAGGGGGCGAAAGTAGCTACTACCTCAGTGTGAATCGCAACAAACGGAGCATGTCTATCAACATGCGCCATCCCGATGCAGCGCAAATTCTGATGCGGTTGGTTGCGTCGTGCGATGTCCTCATCGAAAACTTCGTCCCCGGGACCCTTGAACGCATGGGTTTTGGATACGCCGAGTGTGCAGTCATACGCCCTGACATCATCTATTGTTCTATCTCAGGGTTTGGCCAAGTAGGACCCGATCGGACCCGTGCTGCGTACGACCAAATTGCGCAGGGATTGGGCGGGTTGATGAGTGTTACCGGTGAACCGGATGGCGCACCAATGCGGGTAGGGATTGCAATCGCAGATCTCGTCGCGGGCATGCACGCAGCCTATGCGGTGATGGTCGCTGCACTGCATCGGGAACGCACCGGCGAAGGTCAGTACATCGACACGTCGTTGCTGGCCAGTCAGCTGTCCATCATGACCTATCAAGCGGCCCGCTATTTTGCAACTGGCGAAGCCCCCAAAACAAGTGGCAATCATCATCCTTCTATTTCGCCGTATGGGGTATACCACGCAAAAGACGCTTGGTTTAATCTGGCAGTGGGCAGTGATGATTTGTGGCGTCGGTTCTGCACCGTTTTGGGGCATCCCGAGTGGACTGCAGACGAGCGTTTTCGGACGAATCGGTTGCGGAGTGAACATCGAACGGCCCTCAACACCCTCCTCGAACCGATTTTTGTTGGGTATACCGTCGCAGAACTCGAAGCGCTGTTGTCCCCTGTTGGTATACCGATTGGCGCAGTACGCGACCTTGCTGCTGCGTTCAATGATCCCCAGGTCGCAGCACTCGACCTTGTCCAGACAATCCAGCATCCCACCGCTGGGGCAGTCAAAGTCGTCGGACCACCGTACCGATTCTCCAAGACCCCGGGGAGCATCCGTCGCTACCCACCGCGTTTGGGTGAGCATAACAACGATTTGCTCACCGAACTGGGCTTCGACGACGCCCAAATTGCTGCATTTCGAGCAAGCGGGGTCATCGGCCAGTGAGCAAGCCACCACGTATGCGCCTGGATTTGCTGGTTGTCGCCCGTGGACTCGCCGAGACCCGCGCCAAGGCACAAGCGCTCATTCTCACCGGTGCTATCAAAGTCAACCACGAGACGTGCCGCCGACCAGGTGAGTCACTCTTGCTCGATGCAGATATCGAGTTGATCGAAAGTCTGCCGTACGTCAGTCGCGGTGGCTATAAGCTGGCACATGCACTCGATGCATTTATGCTCGACCCCACTGGTTTGACTGCGCTGGATGTCGGTGCATCGACTGGCGGGTTCACCGATGTGCTGCTCCAACGTGGTGCAGCAGCAGTATATGCAGTCGATGTGGGATACGGTATTCTCGATTATCGGATCCGCAGTGACCCACGAGTTATTGTGCTCGAGCGGACGAATATACGTTATTTGACCGAGCTCCCCTACGCAGCGCACGCCAACCTTCCACCGCGAGCTGCCGTGATCGATGTCGCCTTTATCTCGTTGCGCCTCGTGTTACCTGCGGTGAAAGCGCTCCTCGACCCTAAGGGGTGGATTATTGCGCTGATCAAGCCACAATTTGAGGCAGGCGTGCAACAAGTCGGGCGTGGTGGAGTAGTCCGTGATCCCGATGTGCGTAAAAGCACAGTGGTGGAGGTGCTCCGGGCAGCTGCGACACTCGGATATGGGTGTGCTGGACTGGTGCGTTCCCCGATTACCGGCCCGGCCGGGAACGTGGAGTTTCTGGCGTATCTCACCCCAGAACCAACCCAATCCGTGAGCGCGCTCTGTGATGCAATCGACTTTGCGTGAGCTGGCGATGGCATGTACCGTTCCCGTAGCTGCTTGGTCTGCGGCAATCGTTGTCTGCATGGCTTCACTGCACGGTATCGTTTGACGGATGAAGTGATTTGCGTATAATCGATATGTGTATTTAGCCGGGTGCGTCTTTGTGAACATTTGCCGTGTGCGCTTCACATAGTGGAAAAGCGTCCGTTCATTTGTTCGAAAGGCGTTGTGGCGGGTGGTAAAGGAGCAACGATGAGAAAGGGAGCACAAGTGAGCAAGAAACGGGCATTGGCCTTGTTGTTTGGCTCAATGATGGTGCTGGCCAGTTGTACGAATCTTCCGGCGACGACGATGTACACGTACGGTGACCACGCAACCCGCATTTTAAATGATGTCATGATGCCGGTTTTCTGGATGGCAGTTGCGGTCTTTGTCATCGTTCAAGGGGCGTTGGTTTACACGGTGATTCGCTTTCGTTCAAAGAAGCCAGACGCACCAATTCCGGTACAGACACATGGCAATACAAATGTCGAGATCGCATGGACTATTGCTCCTGCAATTGTCGTTTTGATCGTAACCGTGCTTTCGTTCCGCGTTCAAGCAGCGAATTCGTACCAGCCACCAGAAGCCATAAAAATATGTGCGGTGGCACATCAATGGTGGTTTGAGTTTCAGTACGATGTATCCAATGAAGAATGCAATCCGTTCTCGGGTGCGAAATCCTCTGAAGATGCGTTGGTGACTGCGAGTGATTTGTATATCCCTGTCGGGCAATCCGTACAAATCCAGCTCGAAGCAGCAGACGTCATGCACAATTTTTGGGTGCCAAAGTTGGCCGGTAAGACATACATGATTCCCGGCAAAACGAATTACCTAGCTTTCAAGGCCGAAGAGCCAGGTATATATCGTGCATTCTGTGCAGAATTTTGTGGTGAAGCACACGCACAAATGCGGTTCCGTGTGATTGCCTTAGCACCTGACGAATATGCCGCTTGGAAGACATCGTACAAGAAAGATCCCGTCATTTCGTCTGGGCAGATCAATGTCCTTGGGCTGATCGGCGATGTAAATCGCGGCGAAGCATTGTTCGCCGAGCCCAAGAAGCAGTGCATCAGCTGCCACATCATCAGTGGAACAGCAGCCAAGGGCAAAATCGGTCCGAACTTGACACATTATGGGAGCCGCTTGACGATTGCTGCAGGGGTACTGCCGTACTCCACCGATAATCTTGCACTCTGGATGCAAAACCCAGAAGCAGTGAAACAGGGCAATTTGATGGGCCGTGTCATCAAGCAGGGCACACTGACCGATCAAGAAGTCGCTGATTTGACAGCATATCTCGACAGTATGAAATTGCCTGTGACGAAGCCAGCTGAGAAATAAGGAGTCCGAAATGGCCATAGCTGAGCAGCATGTAACATCGGCGCAGACGACGTACCCAACTACTGAGGTATTTTCGTGGCGCTCGTGGCTCGCCACCGTCGATCACAAAAAAATCGGCATCATCTATATCATCGTCGCATTTGCGTTTTTTGTGTTGGGTGGGATCGAGGCGGTGTTGATGCGCGTCCAATTGGGTGCAGCCAACAATACCTTCTTGACCGCAGACACCTATAACCAGCTGTTTACGATGCATGCCACCACAATGATATTTTTGGTCATCATGCCTATGAACGTCGGAATCGGTAACTATATCGTTCCGCTGATGGTCGGCGCTCGTGATATGGCTTTTCCACGCTTGAATGCACTGTCAATTTGGCTGTTCATTGGTGGTGGGTTGTTGCTATATCTGAGCTTCCTCACGGGTGGTGCACCTAATGCGGGATGGTTTGCGTACGCACCACTTACACAGAACCAGTACTCCCCAGGCGCAGGCATGGACTACTGGATTTTGGGACTTGGTTTGACCGGTATTGCTTCTATTGCAGGCGGTTTGAACTTTATCGTCACTGTCCTGAATATGCGCGCTCCGGGGATGACCCTCAATCGGTTGCCGTTGTTTGTCTGGATGAACTTGATTGTCAGCTTTATCATTATCTTCGCCTTCCCGACATTCACTGTTGCATCGATTCAGCTGCTGTTTGATCGGCAGTTTGGCGGTGCGATTTTTAACCCAGCCCAGGGCGGCGATGCGCTGTTGTGGCAACACCTGTTTTGGTTCTTTGGTCATCCTGAGGTGTACATTCTCATTCTCCCCGTGATGGGCATGGTATCTGAGATTTTGCCGACGTTCTCACGCAAGCCCATCTTCGGCTACTCGTTTGTGGCATACTCGGGGATTGCAATTGGCTTCTTAGGGTTCATCGTGTGGGCACACCATATGTTCGGTACCGGTATGGGACCTATGGCCAACGCATTCTTCTCCGGCGCATCGATGGTCATCGCCATCCCCACCGGCGTCAAAATCTTTAATTGGATTGCCACTATGTGGAGTGGCGATTTGCGGCTCACCACGGCGATGCTCTATGCCATTGGATTCATTTCGATGTTCATCATCGGCGGTATCTCTGGCATCACCTTGGCGTCGTCACCCATCGACTTGCAGCAGACCGACAGCTACTATGTCGTCGCCCACCTGCACTACGTGCTCTTTGGCGGTTCGATCCTCGGGCTGTTTGCCGGTGGATTTTACTGGTTCCCCAAGATTACCGGTCGTATGCTCGATGACAAACTCGGCAAGATCCAGTTCTGGTTGATGATGGTTTCGTTCAACCTGACATTCTTCCCCATGCACATTGCAGGCACCGAAGGTATGCCACGGCGTATCTACACCTACGAGGCCGGCATGGGCTGGGAGATATGGAACCAAATCGAGACGGTCGGCACATTCTTGCTCGCACTCTCGGTGTTGATGTTCCTGTACAACTCCATCAAAAGCATTCGTTCTGGTGAGCGTGCCAGCAACGATCCGTGGGATGCTGCTACCTTGGAGTGGATGATTCCATCACCCCCACCGTCGTACAACTTCCTGCATATCCCCACGGTCACCGGCCGTCGCCCCCTATGGGATGCCAAGTACCCGCATGCTGCCGGTGATGATCATAGTGGCCACAGCAAGCCTTCGAACGTGCGCTATGAGTACACCGACGAGTTGACCCCTGGCGCCAAGGATATCCACATGCCGTCGCTGACGTTTAGTCCAATGTGGTTGTCTGGTGGTTTGACAGTGGCTTCACTAGGCTTCATCTACATCAACAAGGCAATCCTGGGACTGCCAGAAGGTAGCGCAGCGCTCGGGTTCATTGCCATTGGGATTGTCATGGTGTTTGTGGGCATCCGCGCTTGGGTCGTAGATTCACGCCGTGACTCGCCGTACATGAGCAGCCACCACTAAGCAAAACACAGCGGTGTACACGCAGTGTGCACCGCGCTCGAGGAGGATACATGAGCACTACTGTGAGTCACGGCACGGGCGAAGCAAACAAGCCACCACTACTCGGCAGCATGGGTGTCGATAGTCGTAAGCTTGGATTGTGGGCGTTTCTTGGTTCCGAGACACTCTTTTTTGTCGCACTCATCACCACGCATCTGATTTTCTATGCGCGCACCAAAGCATCGTTGGCTGCAGCCGGAACACTCGCATCCTTGGACCCACGCACACACTATCTCGCCATCGAGTTGACGACGGTGTTGGCGACGTTGCTGTTGGCAAGCTCGTTGACGATGGTGCTGGCACTCGCCGCATCCAAAGACAAGGACTGGAAGCGCTTTCGCATTTGGCAAATGGCTACCATTCTGCTCGGGACAGCGTTCGTGGGTGGCCAAGTGTACGAGTTCATTCACCTCTACCATGAGGGCTTGAAGCTTGCACCGCAGTACGTCCTCGAAGGTGAGACGGTCAAGAGCCTCTTTGGCGTGACATTCTTCATCATGACCGGATTCCACGGGTTGCACGTGACCATTGGGATTATTTGGCTGATTGCGACATACGTGAAAGTCAGGAAGTACCCTGATTCGCCCGAAAATCCTATGGACATCGAACTCACAGGTTTGTATTGGCACTTCGTTGACCTTGTCTGGGTGGCCATCTTCACCCTGATCTATCTGATTTGAGGAGGAATCTCATGGCAGAGCATGTTACCCATGATGACCATTCTGAGTCCCACGAGTCACATAGCACCAAATCCTATTGGATTATCGGCGGGATTCTCGCTGTCGTGACTGCACTCGAAGTTGCAGTATTCTTGATTGAGTCGAGCTTTTCTCCAGCGATGTTCTTGGTTGTCCTGTTAGGTTTGGCGGTGCTCAAAGCCGCAGGGGTGATTGCATTTTTTATGCATTTACGCGGCGATGCGAAAATCTTCCAGTTTGTCTTCATGGTTCCGTTACTCTTCGCAGTTACCCTGTGTTTGGGTTTTCTGAAGCTGTTTTCGTATCATGAAGGAATCGCAGGGTAATACCGGTTTTTGCACCGTCACGGGCTACCGTGACGGTGCTTTTTTCTTTCAGCGAATGAATCATGTACGATACCGACAAACAATCATGAGGCTTACATGAATCTTTATGCGTGGAATTTCGATCCGACGATGATCATCGCGTTGTTAGTCGGTACCGTTGGATATCTATGGGTCACCGGTCCATTTGCCCGTTCACGTGGTGTGCGCCCAGCATCGCTACTAGAACGAAACAGATTCTTCTTGGCAATGGTCTTTCTCTTTCTTGCCGTGGTGTCGCCTATCGATACGCTCTCGTTGGTGTCGTTGTCCATGCACATGGTGCAACACCTCATTATGATTGTGGTTGTCCCGCCGCTGCTGATCTTGAGTATCCCTGCCGAAGTCGGCAGTATCTTTCTTGTCAATCGCACACTGTTGCTCGTCTTGAAGGCACTGCTGAACCCGCTGGTCGTTTTTCTCGTGTTCAATGCAATATTTGTTGGTTGGCATTTCCCTGCGAATTATGATTTGGCAGTGCGCGACCAGCAAGTGCATGTGCTCGAGCATGTGATGTTTCTCTTCGGTGCATTTATTTCTTGGTGGCCGGTGTTTAGTCATCAACCAGAGTTGCCGCGCTCGACGCCCGGCTTTCTGATGTTGTTTCTCTTTTTCATGTCACTCCCACCGACGATTATCGGGGCGTTACTCACGTTTGCTGGTTTTGTGGTGTACCCTGCCTACGAAGCGGTTTCGCGTCCTTGGGGTATGAGTGCGCAGGCAGACCAAGAGTTAGCGGGGTTGTTAATGTGGTTGCCGGGTGGCCTCGTTTACTTCGTGGTATTGACTGTGGTATTCTTTCGCTGGTTTAACCGACCAGGCGACGATAGCATGGTATAGCAGACAAAGAGGTCACAGATGGAGCCATTTATTCGCGCATATCCTCCGAATCGACCAACGGGGAGCGTACATGTGTGGTACGTGTTCCGCGGCGAGGATATGGTCGTAGAGGTCACCCAAACGTTGCTCCCACTGGCGGGAACGCCGCACGGGCCGAACGCAATTACTACCAGTGAGCAATTTGTGCTCGGAACACAGGGTACTGTATCCGTATATGCAGCAGTGGTGCCTGCCGATTGTGAGCTTTCTGAAGGGTTGCAGACCGTCCATCTGCGTACATTGATGAACCAACCCGGGGTCACCCCAGATGTCATTGCAGCTGCGAGTTACGCCAAGCAACTGGTTGAATTTCGCACCATGACGCGTTTCTGCACCCGCTGTGGTGCACCGTATCGCTCCATCCCCAATAACTGGGGATACCGTTGTGATCCTTGTGCATTCGAGATTTTTCCCCCGGTCAGCCCGGCGATTATTGTGCTCATCCACTCGGGCGATCGCGTGTTGCTCACTACGAAAGTAGGCTGGGGCGATCGGTACAGTTTGGTGGCGGGATTCACGGAACCAGGCGAAAATTTTGAGTCCTGCGTTGCCCGTGAAGTCCGTGAGGAAGTCGGTGTCGAAGTACACAACATACGTTATGTTGGGAGTCAATGTTGGCCGTTCCCGCATCAAGTGATGGTCGGGTTTTTGGCCGAGTACAAAAGTGGTGAAATTGTGATGGATGCCGAAGAACTCGCCGATGCCCGTTGGTTCGATCGCGATGCGATGCCGCTGACACCGCCCGCCACGGCAATATCTGGACAAATCCTCGATATCTGGCTCAAACGGCAAACAGAATCAGGAATGATTGTTGGATTCGATCGTAGTCTCGTCTGAGTGACTGCTCTCAGGGCCATTTCAGCTTGTTCTTATGCTTTTCTTATACTGTGTATGCAATACGGTGGTATAGTAAAACCATTGGTGGTGATTGCGACGGTCATCACAATGTTGGCAACAACATCCCGCCCCACGTCGCCCCCTCTTCCTCCCGGGGCAACCCGGTTTCCTCATCCGCGCGTGAGAGCATTGCTCTCACGCGCTCCTCTTTTTTGTCTCTATGCACGCAAGAAACACCAAAAATTGGGTTTATGGTATAATTCTCTTTGGTCAATTAGCCGAGGAGTTAACGTGCTACGAGAATTTCGTACCGGGAATGAATATCCATATAACCGCACAACACCGGTGAAATGGGTGGTATCGCATGTCATGCGCTATCCCTTACTTCCCATCGGATTTGTCATTTTGGCGATCGTGGCCATCAGTGGTTTCACCTATACCTCTATTCAAATCCAACAAGCATTCGACATCATCAAAGAACGACAACCAATCGAGCAGTTGATTGGCGTTTCGATTGCTATTTTTGTGGTGCGCACAGCTTTTGCAATCATCGACATGATCAATACCGTTATTCGCGAGTTCCTCGCGTCACGCATGGAGCGCGATGCACGTGAAGAGCTGTATATCAGTTTGCTGAGCAAAAGTCAGACCTTTCACAACCGCCAGCGTGTCGGCGATTTGATGGCTGCTGCGACCGGTGATGTGTCACAGCTCAACATGATGATTTCGCCCGGTCTAAGCCTCATCATCGAGGCGACCACGCAGCTGATTACCCCCATCATCGCGATAGCCGCAGTCGATATCCGCTTGTTGCCTGTTCCGGTTCTGTTTGTGGTGAGTCTGGTATGGGGTTTGCAACGCTACAATAATCAACTCGGGCCAGTGGCAGGTATGATGCGTGGGCAATATGGCGCGGTGAGTGCAACATTGTCCGAAGCAATCCAGGGTATCGAGGTAGTCAAGGCAACGGCACGAGAAAAATTCGAAGCAGATAAGTTTCGTTCGGTGATTGGCCGTTATCGAGATTTGTTCATCCAAGAAGGCGAAATCAAAGCTCGCTATATCCCGTTCCTGTTTTATGGGTTATTGACAGGTTTGGGGTTCGGTCATGCAATGTGGCTCGAAAGTACCGGTGCAATAACAACCGGCCAAGTCGTTGCCTACATGACGTTGATTTCACTCTTCCAATTCCCTACGTTTATCTCGCTGTTCATGTTCGCATTAGTACAGTTTGGTCTCGCCGGTGCGCAGCGGATTCTGACCATTATCAACACTG
>JBFYTT010000141.1:0-6686 GCA_041300425.1 Roseiflexaceae bacterium | reverse complement strand
CGCACCATCAGCTGCGGCATGGTATTGCGCTCGGTCGGGTATCGGAGCGTGGCCTTGCCAGGCGTGCCGTTCGACGAGAAGCGCGGGCTGATCCCGAATCTCGACGGTCGGGTGATTGATAGTGCCAACCGCACCCCCATTGAACGCACGTATGTGGTGGGTTGGGCGAAGCGTGGGCCGTCGGGGATTATTGGTACGAACAAGCCTGATTCGGTGGCGACGGTGACCAGCATGAAGGCCGACTGGGGTGCGTTGCAGGGCATCCCCGACATATATCGGGATGGTGCTGCGGTGGCGACGTTGCTCCACTCGCGCAGTGCCCAGGTGGTCACGTATGCAGACTGGCAAACACTCGATGCCCACGAGACGAGCCGTGGCGCCGCCCAACAACGGCCGCGGGTGAAGGTCGTCGATGTGCAGGAGATGCTCGAGATTATCAAGCGCTGAACCATACAAACACCCCCCGCGTGTCGCACACGCGGGGGGTGTTTTTGTGTAGCCACGCACTAGGACGTCAGACGGTATTTGGCGACCACGGGATAGTGATCGCTGGGGAACCGACCGGCGGGGGATTGCACAGTGATGATGTGGGCCGAGGTGACTGCGAGGCGTTGGTCTGGGTCGCGGAGCAGGATCCAGTCGATGCGGGCGTCGTCGCGCTCGCCCGAAACGCTGGGCCAGGCGGCGCCGCGGAAACCGTGGAAGGTCATCACCCCTGTACCATCACGGTGACCGGTAGCCTGCCAGCTATCGACGAACCCTGCGGCGCAGGCTTTGGCATGCACGGGACTGTCGGGCGGTGTGTTGAAATCGCCCATCACAATCGTGGGCAAGTGGGATAAATGGGCAAGCTGCTGGGTGATGACGTCGATCGAGGCGAGGCGTGACTGGGCACCGATGTGATCGAAGTGGGTGTTGCAGACGCAGATGTCTTGGCCGGTCAGACGGTGGCGGAGCACGACATAATTGGCCACGCGCATCCACGAGGTGTCCCACGAGCGTGAGGGGACACGGGGCGTCAGACTGAGGTGAAATGCTCCGGATGACTGCAGGTGGAAGAGGGTGGTTCGCCAGGCGATTGCGGCGTATTCGTACGGAGCGTGATTGCCGTAGGGCAACCCGCTGGTGATGGTGTGTTGGGGGAAGGTGGAGCCGAGCCAGTGGCGTTGGAGGTCCATGCATTCTTGGACGCCGACGATGTCGGCAGCGAGCAGTTGGAGCGTCTCTGCCAAAAACGCCTGGCGCTGTGGCCATGCATCTGCGCCGTCATTGGCGTTGGCATTGCGTAGGTTGGCAGAACAGAACGTCAACTGGTGCATGGAGTTCCTTTGTTGCTAGAGGCCGATGGTCTGGAGGAAGGCACGGTTGCGGGCAGCGCTGTCGCGCGGGGCACCCATGCCGGGCAGGACGTCTTGTTCGACAACAATCCAGCCGGAATAACCAATTGTCTCAAGTGCGTGCGTGATTGCATCGAATTGTACTGCACCTTGGCCCAGCTCACAAAAGATACCAGCCTGGAGCGCGCTGAAATAATCGCTGTTGGTTGTACGCATGGTGTCTGCGATGCGTATGTCACAGTCTTTGAAGTGCACCAGGCGGATATGCGGCGCAAACTCCTTGAGGAGGGCGACGATGTCAGTGGCATTATCAGCCGATCCATAGAGCATGTGGCCGGTGTCAAAGACAAGGCCGAGCCGCTCTGTATCGATGTGTTGCAGAAATCGACGCACTTCATCGGGAGTCTCGACGATACCCGCGCAATGGTGGTGAAACGCACTTTGTATGCCGCAGGCTGCGTGGATTGCGCGGGCTGCCTGACTGGCGACCTCTGCAGCGGTCTTGATGACCTCTGTAGGGATACGGCTAGTGACTCGGCCGGCGATGGCCGTGCGAACGGGGTCCGTGCCGTTGGTATCTGCGAGGATGACCAGTGGTTGGTGGGTCTGCCCAAGCAAGCGGGCGGCATCTGCAAGGAGCGTGCCGGTGCGGCAGGCGTGTTCGATGGCAGGCGCAACTGTGGCGGCATCGCCACGCAGGTCAACGGGGACGAATGCACCGATGAGGGTCAGACTGCGTTGTTGGAGCTCGCTGGCGAGGAGACGAGGGTCTGTGGGCATGAAGCCCCAGTCACCCAGTTCGGTGCCTGTGTAGCCCGTCGCGACTAGTTCGTCGAGCATTTGCGTGTATGTGATGCGGGTACCGCTGAGATCTGCGAACTCGAGCGTGCCCCACGAACACGGGGCATTGGCAATGGGTCGCGATGGCATGGCAAGCTCCTCAGGTTGTGAATAGACGAACAGTGAAGAGGAATTCTGGCAGGCGATGCCACCGCTGTTCTCATGGCAGACAGAGCCTTGGTATGCTATACTGTATCGTATATTTCGTTGTGTGTCGACGTATTGACAGAAGGTACATTACCATGGAACTCGCACTTTCCATCGCATTGATTGCACTGGGTTCGGCATTGACGTTTTTGGTGGTTTTGCAGGGTCGTAACGCGGGATTGCAGTCGAACGATGCATCATCGATTTACAAGACCAAGCGTGGGTTGGAGAAAACGATTTTCCAACTGACGATTGTCCTTGGTGTGTTGTTTTTGATTGTTGCATTGATTGCCAGTCTGCCACTCTTTGGGACCACGGCCACCCCTGCCGCTGGTCTGATGCTCTGGTAGGCTAAGCGATGTCACGGCGCATCCGCCTGCAAATTGTCATCACGGTGATTAGCTCGATGCTGGTGCTCGGGCTGATGGCGTATGTCGCGGTGACACGCGCGGCGGTGTCGCGCCCGATCGAGGGCGGTGCGTTTATTGAGGGCATCCCGGGTATCCCCACGACGCTCAACCCATTGGTGAGTGACATAACGACTGACCTGGCTGCTGCCGACGTGCATGCAGTTCTTTTTGATGGGTTGGTACGGGTGGGGTTGGATGGTGGTTTCGAGCCTGCCCTTGCCGAAAAATGGGAAATCGATCCCAGTGGGATGGTCTATACCTTCACACTGCGGCCAGATGTGAAATGGCATGACGGCGAGGCTTTTGGGGTCGAGGATGTGTTGTTTACCTTGCGCTCGGTGCAGGGACCAGCGTTTACGGGATCGCCCAGCTTGGCGACGGTGTGGCGGACCGTGCTGGTTGAACGTGCCGGTGACATGAGCATTCGGTGCAAACTGCAAGCGCCGTTTGCACCGTTCCTCAAGTATGCAACGGTACCGATTGTGCCGGCCCATTTGTTGGCAGACACGCCACCCGAGCAATGGGCTAATTCGGCCTTCAGTCAGAAGCCGGTAGGCACCGGCCCGTACCGGATAACTGAGATCAATGCCGATGCAATTGCCCTAGCGTCGAATCGTGACTACTACTTGGATCGGCCGTTGATCGACACCATCACATTGCGGTTCTACCAAGATGAATCATTGGCGTTTGCGGCACTGACCCGTGGTGAAGTCAGCGGGCTGGCATTTGTGGGGACCGGTGCATTGGGTGCGTATCAGACGCCACGCGGCGTGGTGCGCCGTACAACGAGCATCGATTCGTACACGGTATTGTCATTTAACGTACGCAATGCACCGCTGGACGACGTCATTTTTCGTAGACAAATCGCCCAAGCAATCGATCGCGAAGACATGATCGAGCGTTTGCTGGCCGATCGTGTGACGCGAATTGATACACCCATTTTGCCTGGCTGGTGGGCGCACAACCCCGAGGCAGTGTGGTACATCCCGAGCAAAGAACGAGCAGCGCAGGGGTTGGACACACTGGGCTACATCGTGGGCGAGGATGGGTTCCGCAGTCGCGATGGGCGGCCGCTTGCATTTGAGGTGTTGGTCGATGGTGCAGCTGATCGCAAGCTGGTCGCCGACGATATTGCAGTCCAACTCGGCGCAGTGGGGATTGCAGTAACGGTGACGGTGTTGGATGCAGATACGTTGCGTCAGCGCCTCGAAGTAGGCGAGTTTGACATGGCTTTGCATGGGTGGCAACGGCTTGGTCCTGACCCCGATGTCTACGAGTTGTGGCATTCGAGCCAGGTGGGCATTGGTCGAAATTATGCGGGGTTGCAAGACCAACTCGTCGACGATGCCTTGTCGTTGGCACGTGTTCAAGTCGATCAAGAGTTGCGCACGCAGCTGTACTACGACTTCCAACAGCACTGGATCGACATTGCTCCGAGCATCATCATGTACCAGCCGCTCGAGGTCTATGCGACAGTGAGTGATTTGGGTGGTACGGCATTGACGCGGCGCAGCGATCTGCCGGGTATGATTAATCTGCTGTTTGGCCGTGATTCGCGTTTTCGCAACGTGACGCATTGGTTTGTGGCCCGCTCCCAAGAAATCAGCGGTGACATTCAACCGTAGTGCGGTATGTACGACGCAGACCCGCCTGGCGCAGTAGCGCCAGGCGGGTTTTTGTAGCGTATGGATGCGCTATGCACTCCGTGCAGCGTTGATGGCATCGCGGGTGCGTAGCGCTTCGGCGCGCGCTGCGTGAGCGAAGGTGTGGTCCTTGGCGGCATAGAGCACACTGCGCGATACATTGACCAGCAGCCCACGGCCGTGCCGGTCGACACCAGCGCAGACTGCGGTGGTCAGGTCGCCGCCTTGTGCACCGACACCCGGTAACAAAATGGGCAAATCGGGGCAGGCAGCGCGTACGTCGATAAGGGCAGCTGGTTGGGTCGCGCCGACTACTAGGCCGACGTTGCTGTTGCTGTTCCAATGCTGTTGGGCGAGCTGGGCGACGGCCATATAGAGCGGCCGACCGTCGGCGAGGAGGAGTTCTTGCAGGTCGGTGCTGCCTGGATTTGAGGTGCGGCAAAGCAGAAACGAGCCGCGTTCTGCGCGCGCCAAAAATGGTTCGAGGCTGTCTCCGCCGAGGTATGGATTAAGGGTTATCGCATCTGCTTTGAGGTAGTCGAAGGCGGCGGTCGCATACGCGGTTGCGGTGTTGCCGATGTCACCGCGTTTGGCGTCGAGAATCCAGAGGGAACTGGGTGACAGTTCCATCACCCGTGCGAGGATTTCGACTCCGCCTGCACCGAGCGCCTCGAAGAAGGCAATGTTGGGCTTGAATGCAGCCACGAGATCGTGTGTGGCTGCAATAATCTCGTGACAGAACCGATATATCGTATCGGGATGTGCATGCAGGTGCGCAGGAATGCGCTGCACATCGGGGTCGAGTCCCACACATAACAGACTGTTCTTGGAGTCGATTGCATCTGCAACCCGGGAGCTAAACGTAACCATTCCGTTGCTTTCTCTTGCTGACCTTATTGACGTTGTCACATCGCTAATGCTATAGTACCAGAGGGAGTGCATGGACTTCGCAGATATTTTGCGTAGCAAATGTCTGCCACAGAATTCACCCTGATCCGTCATCGTGTGTCAGTACACATCGTAGCAGATGGTATGTGCGGATGCGCTTGGGTTGGTCAGACCGAATAGGGTGTTGGTTGGGCATCGGAGCAGTATTGACGTTGTGCCGCGGGTTGAAGTACCAAGGATGAATACCATGCAAGGTGCTGATTATGTAAGCGATTCGAGCGAGCAGAGCATCGTTCATGTCGTCGTACCAGAATCGTATCCGTTCGAACGCGACGCCGTCGTTGTTGCGCCGCATATCGAAGAAACTCCAGAGGCAGACGAAGACGAAGTAACTGCAACCCAGCTCGCAGATATTTCCCTCGATGACCCAGTACGCATGTACCTGCAAGAAATCGGCAAGGTGCGACTGTTGCGTGCCGCAGACGAAGTGATGTTGGCGCACCGCATCGAAATGGGTGGCAAAGCCATCCGCGTGCGTTCACAACGTCTCGTATTGCCGCTGAGTTTTGTTCGCGCGCGCGCGGTTGTGCACAGCGCAGTGATATTGCATGGGTGGATTTATACGCTGTGCGAGTCGACGTACCACGATGCGGCGCCGATTGACCATCTGTTGGACGACGCAGAACCCGCATGGGATATCCACACAGCCGTGACGCTGTTGCATGCCCTGCTCCACGACGATGCGCAATCACGTTCGACAGAACAGACTGCTGATGGTCTGTTGCGTCGTCGCAATGCCGAGCCAGCAGTACTCGAGTGGCTTGCTACGCATCACGACCTGGTACATCGGGCCTACAAAACCATCAAAGAGCAACGCGTCCTACGCACATATAACCCCCTTACTCGTGAAACGTGGCGGTTGATTTCGGGCCTCGTCGGTGCAGAGTTGCGCCATGACATCCCGACGGACCACGAACGCTGTGTGGCCGAGATAGCATGCTTCTATATTGGGACGCATCCTGCGCCGGCAGATTTGTTGCGCCATGTGCATCTGTGGCAGGATGTATGTGACCGTGTGGTGACGTTGTATCTCGAACGCATTGAAGGCACAGACGAGGGCTTGGTGCGTCGCACACCGCTCGATCGTGTCGTGGCCGATGCGGATCAAGCACGTCAAGACCTTATTCAAGCGAATCTGCGTCTCGTGGTTTCGATTGCCAAGAAATATACGTCGTACGGGCTTACGATGATGGACCTTGTCCAAGAGGGCAACATTGGGTTGATGAAGGCGGTCGAAAAATTCGATTACACCAAGGGCAACAAGTTTTCGACCTACGCGACCTGGTGGATCCGACAGGCGATTACCCGTTCGATTGCAGATCAGAGCCGGACCATACGTCTGCCGGTGCACATGGGTGAAG
>JBFYTT010000113.1:0-6141 GCA_041300425.1 Roseiflexaceae bacterium | reverse complement strand
GCTGTGACGGCTGCCGAGGCAGGGCGTTGGAACGTGGTCGCCGCGACACTAGCGACGGTGCAAACCCCCCGCAACGAGCAAGATGCATGGACCGTAGTATTGCTGAAGCGCGCTGCCGCGTTGCGTGCACCGACAGCGGACGATATGTCGCCGTTCATGAGTGCGTTATTGTATGGCGATTATGATGCCGCCGTGGGTGTGCTCAAGCGCTATCAGCCAAAGGCATTGGTCGACACGCAGAATCCCGCATTCCCGAGCGATTTGGCCCCGTTTGGGGAGCTCGTCGTCGATTCTGTGGTACGATTGAGCACCACCGTTCTGGCCCAAGACGCGACACTCACGAGTGCGCAGTTCCTGCGTGGCTGGGCACAGACGTTGCTCGACCCCAAAAATGCAGCAGGTTTGGCCGATTTGGAAGCAGTCGCCGCGATTGACCCTTTCTATGCGGCAATCCAAGCAGCCGTGCTGAACCGCTGATCTGCCTGTAGAAGGAGCTGCCATGCCCATCCCACTGACCGGTCATTCGCTGCTCACCCAAGACGATTTGTACTTGTTTAATGAGGGGTCGCACTTCGCGCTCCATGAGAAGTTGGGTGCTATTGCGTGCGTCAAAGACGGCGTGATGGGTGTCCACTTTGCCGTCTGGGCACCGAGTGCGCGCAGTGTGGCGGTGGTTGCCGATTTCAACGGATGGCAACGTGGCGGCAACATGCTGTGGGCACAAGGGTCATCGGGCATTTGGGCGGGCTTCATCGCCCATGTACCAGTCGGGACGCCGTACAAATACTCCATCGAGACCCAGGCCGGCGACTTCCTCGAAAAAGCCGACCCACTGGCGACTGCCAGCGAGGTGCGCCCCAACACGGCGTCGATTGTCAGCGACATGCAGGCCCACCGCTGGGGTGATGCCGCGTGGATGACCGCACGCGCCACCCGCAATAACAACGGCGCACCGATGAGCATCTACGAGGTGCACCTCGGGTCATGGATGCGCAATCCGGACGGATCGTGGCTGGGCTACTTCGACGCGGCCCGCAAATTGGGCGATTACTGCACCATGATGAACTACACCCATGTCGAACTGCTGCCCATCATGGAGTACCCGTATGACGGGTCGTGGGGCTACCAGTCGGTGGGGTTGTATGCGCCGACGAGCCGCTATGGCAGCCCGACGGATTTCATGGAATTTGTTGACTACCTGCACCAAAACGATATCGGCGTCATCCTCGACTGGGTGCCGTCGCACTTCGCCGTGGATGCCCACGGCCTGGCGCAGTTCGATGGTACTGCCATCTACGAGCACGCCGATCCGCGCCAGGGCTACCACCCTGATTGGGGCAGTTACATCTTTAACTATGGGCGGCACGAGGTCCGGAGCTTCCTCATTTCGAGCGCGGTGTCGTGGTTCGAACGCTACCACATCGACGGCATCCGGGTCGATGCGGTGGCCTCGATGTTGTACCTCGATTATTCACGCAAAGAAGGGGAGTGGATCCCCAATGCCTATGGTGGTCGCGAAAACATCGATGCCATTGTGTTGCTGCGCCGCCTGAACGAGGCGGTTCACGGTCGGTTCCCCGGTATTGTGATGATCGCCGAAGAGTCGACGGCCTGGCCGATGGTGTCGCGACCGACCTACATCGGTGGCTTGGGCTTCAACATGAAGTGGGACATGGGCTGGATGCACGATACCCTCAAATACATGACCGAAGATCCCGTGCACCGCAAATACCACCACGACAAGCTGACCTTTCGGTCGTTGTATTCGTTCAGCGAGCAGTTCACCCTGGCTTTTTCGCACGATGAAGTGGTCCACGGCAAGGGCTCGATGATGAGCAAAATGCCCGGCGATCACTGGCAGAAGTTCGCCAATCTGCGCACGTTGTATGGCTACATGTATGGCCAATCAGGCAAAAAACTGTTGTTCATGGGTGGTGAGTTCGGGCAGTGGCGCGAATGGTCGCACGAGCGCGAGCTCGATTGGTACCTGCTCAACGAGCCGATGCATGCTGGATTGCAGCAATATGTGGCCGATTTGAATCGGCTCCACCGCGACGAGCGTGCGTTGCACGAACTGGACTTTGACCCGTGGGGATTCCACTGGATTGCCTGCGACGACGCCGATCAGAGTGTGGTGGCACTGTTGCGCCGTGGCGGGGCAGATACCCGCAACGTGGTGGTGATATGTAACTTCACCCCGGTGCCGCGTCACAACTACCGCATTGGTGTTCCCCAAGCCGGTGCATGGGAGATCCTGTCGAACAGCGACGACACCACCTGGGGCGGCAGCGGGGCGATGACGCACCTGCGTGTCGAGGCGGTGCCCTGCCACGACATGCCGGCGTCGGTGGTATTGACGATTCCGCCATTGGGAACCGTCTACTTGGCCCCCAAAAAGTAACCCAACACGAAGACCACTCTGTCTGCACAATGCACGGCAGTGTGAAAGAGGAATACATCCACGTGACCCGATATGTGTGTGTCCACGGACATTTTTATCAGCCCCCGCGTGAGAATCCATGGCTCGATGCCATCGACGTCCAGCCCAGTGCAGCGCCCTACCACGATTGGAACGCACGCATAGCGGCCGAATGCTACGCACCCAACACCGCTGCGCGCATCCTCGACGAGCGCGGGCGGATCCGGGCCATCATCAACAACTATGCACGCATCAGCTTCAATGTCGGCCCGACCTTGATGCGCTGGCTCAAACAGCACGAAGCGTCGACATACGCAGCAATACTGGCTGCGGACCGCGAAAGTCAAACGCGCTTCGGCGGCCACGGATCGGCCATTGCGCAGGTCTACGGGCATATCATCATGCCGCTGGCGTCGGCGCGCGATCGGCGTACCCAGGTCGGCTGGGGGGTGGCGGACTTTGTCTATCATTATGGCCGCATGCCCGAGGGGATGTGGTTGTCCGAAGCAGCCGTCTGTACCGACAGCCTCGAAGCGCTCGCCGAACACGGCATCAAATACACCATTCTGGCGCCGCATCAGGCCGCCGCTGTGCGCCGCATCGGTGCGACCGCATGGGAACAAACGACCTACGGCGTCGACACAACGATGCCGTACCGAATCAATCTCCCGTCAGGTCGAAGTATTGCCGTGTTCTTTTATAACGGCGCGACGTCGCAGGCGATTGCCTTCCAAAACCTACTCCAAAACGGCGACGCGCTGGCCAATGCGCTGCTCCGTGATGCTGCCGACGACGGTACCCCGCGCTTGGCCCATGTCGCCACCGACGGCGAGACATACGGGCATCACCATCGCCATGGTGAGATGGCGTTGGCGTTTGCACTGGCAAATATCGAAAAATTGAACCTCGCCAAAATCACTGTCTACGGCGAGTATTTGGCGCTCCATCCACCGACCCACGAGGCCCAGATCGTCGAAAACAGCTCGTGGAGTTGTGCCCACGGGGTCGAGCGCTGGCGCAGCAATTGTGGCTGCCACACCGGTGGTCAACCTGGTTGGACCCAGGCGTGGCGCGCTCCGCTCCGTGCATCGCTCGATTATATGGCCGATGCAATCAATGCAGCCTGGTATCGCAAAGCGAACGAGTTCTTTACTGACCCATGGGCGGCTCGTGATGCGTACATTGCAGTCATCAACCAACCTGATGAAGCCGGCATGGACGCCTTCATGCAGACGCATGGATTGACTGCGGAGCGCTGGCCGGCGTTGGGATTGATGGAGCTCCAGCGCCAGCTGATGCAGAGTTTTACGAGCTGTGCCTGGTTCTTCAATGATCCGACCGGGATCGAGACCATCCAAGTCCTGCGCTATGCTGCCCGTGCGATGCAATTGGCCAAACAGACGCTGGATGTGGACATCGAAGAGGGGTTCAACGAACAGCTCGAAAAAGTCATCAGCAACACTGGAGTGACGCTCGAGAGTGTCTACCGGAGTGACGTGTCGCCATTGGTTTTATCGCTCGCCGATGTCTGTGCGCACGATGCGTTGACTGCGTTGTTCCACGACGCCAATAACGACGAAGTGGTCTATTTGCACCGCATCCGGCGCATCGTGCAACACGTGTGGACGTTGGGGACGATGCGCATCGCCATCGGCGTCACCGAAGTGACGGCGTTGTTGACCGGTGAACAACGCCGGTTCCAGTACGGGGTCGTGTTGACGAGCGATCAGATTATGCACGGCGGGGTCCGCCCCGACAACGATAATCTCGATGCGTTGCTGCATGTGGTCGTGCCGGCGGTCGCCAAAAACGATCAGGTGTCGGTCAAACACGCTATGGACGAGGCGTTGGGGCCGTTTCATTATTCGTTGCACTCGGTGTTCCGCGAGGAACAGCGGTCGATCCTCGAGAGCATGCTGGCGGGCGTGGTCGACAAAGTAGTCGCCCGCTATCATCAGATGTATGCCGAACACACGACGTTGATGCGCTTTCTCCAAAAGATGAGCCTGCCAGTCCCCGAAGAGCTCCAAGTGGCGGCGTCTTCGGCGTTGCACGCCGATGTGCGCACGGCGTTGAGCAACGACCCTCCGGATAGCACACGAGTGCAGACGCTGCTCGACGAAGCGCGCTTGACCGGCGTCGTGCTGGACCGGGCGGCCATCGCACTGCAAATGAGCGATGCGTTGACGCGTATGGTCACACGGGTGGTTGCGACGCCGTTCGAACGCGGGATCTTGGGCACACTGTTGCGCTTGGTCGATGTGGCCGAGGCATACGATGTCGACATGTGGATGGTCCAAAACAACTATAATGTGCTCTGGCAACGCGACTATCCCACCCAACAACAGAACGCAGATGCGGGAGATGTGGTCGCCATGGATTGGGTAGCGGATTTTCGCAATCTGGGCGAACACTTGAATATGGCGATAATCAACGAATAACCGACGCTGAAAGGATAGCTCATGCCTGAGGGATTAGTCATTACTGGGCCGCTGAAGCCTGGCTACAACGAGATTTTGACGCGTGAGGCGTTGGCATTTGTCGAGGATCTGATCGAACGCTTCGAGGATCAGCGCAGTGCATTATTGGCACGGCGTGTCACGCGCTGGAACGAGCTCAAAGCTGGGGTGTTGCCCGATTTCAACCCCGAGACCGCGCACATCCGGGCCAACGATTGGAAGGTCGCACCGATCCCCGCGGACTTCCGCAATCGCCGCACCGAAATCACCGGCCCCGTCGACCGCAAGATGGTCATCAACGCCCTCAACTCGGGTGCCCAAGTCTTTATGGCAGACTTCGAAGACGCCAATGCGCCGCTGTGGGACAACATCGTGCAGGGACAAATCAATCTGCGCGACGCCATCCGCCGGACGATTTCGTTCACCGCCAAAGACGGCACGGTCTATCGCCTCAACGACCAGACGGCAGTGCTGGCGGTGCGTGTACGTGGCTGGCATTTGGACGAAAAGCATGTCACCTACAATGGCAAACCGGTATCGGGCGGCATTTTTGACCTAGGGTTGTACTTGTTCCACAACGCCAAAGAACTGCTCAAGCGTGCCAGCGGGCCGTACGTCTATCTGCCCAAATTACAGAGCCACCTCGAGGCCCGCTTGTGGAACGACATCTTTGTCTATGCCCAAGACAAACTGGGCATTCCCCAGGGCAGCATCCGTGCCACGGTGCTCATCGAGCACATTTTGGCCGTGTTCGAGATGCACGAGATTTTGTATGAGTTGCGCGATCACTCGAGCGGCCTCAATCACGGTCGTTGGGACTACATTTATAGCTTCATCAAGGCCTTCAATCACCGCGACGACTTCGTGTTGCCGGACCGCGCGCAGGTGACGATGGCCGTGCACTTCTTGCGGTCGGCGGCCGAGCTGTTGGTGGCCACCTGTCACCGCCGTGGTGCACACGCAATGGGCGGCATGTCGGCGATTATCCCGCGCAAAGACGACGTCAACGCCAACACGCGCTCGATGCAACGCTTGGCCGTCGACAAGCAGCGCGAGGCCGATCAGGGCTTCGACGGCGCATGGGTAGCCCACCCAGGGCTGGTCAAATCGGTGCACGAGATCTTCAAGAAGGCTTTTTCGAGCGAAAACCAAATCACCTATGTGCCGCAGGTGAACATCACCGCTGCAGATTTGTTGACCATCCCTATCGGCGACATCACCGAGCAAGGGTTGCGCAACAACATCAACGTCGCGTTGCAGTAC
>JBFYTT010000093.1:0-5206 GCA_041300425.1 Roseiflexaceae bacterium | reverse complement strand
CCATCCAGGTCGGCGATTCGGTCTTTGTCGCTTCGATCAACTTGACTGGTGATGTCGTCTCGATCGACGAAGGCGACGACAGCGCCGAGGTGCAGGTGGGCGGTTTTCGCCTGACTGTGCCCCTGCGTGAACTCCGCCCCGGCAAAGCCAAGGCCGAACCGGCCAATACGCCGCGTCCGACATCCATCCCGGCGACGCCATCGGTCGCGCTCGAAATAGACGTCCGTGGCTTGCGCGCGATGGATGCCTGTGAACAGGTCGACCGCTATATCGACGACGCCTACCGGGCCGGATTGCCCTATGTGCGTATCATCCATGGCAAAGGCCTCGGCGCCCTGCGCCAAGCCCTACGCGACCAGCTCAACCAACACCGTCAAGTCAAATCAATGACGGGCGGCGGTGCAAGCGGTGGCGAAGGGGTAACTGTTGTACACTTGAACGAACATTGAGATTGGGGCTGGAGCACGCACATGTCACAAACCGTCATCACCATTCTGCTGGCGATTGCCCTCGTCCTCCCGTTTTTGGGGGCGTTGGTGTTGCGCATGTTCCGCACCGTGTTGCCGCCCAACATCGCCGCAGTGTTTGGTGCCATTATCGCTGCGCTCGTGGTCGGTGCGGTCCTGAGCCTCGCGAGCATCAATATCGGCAGCTTCCGCATTGCCAATCTGACTCTGCTGCTCCCAGTGGCATCGTCGGTCAACCGTCCCGTTGACACATCGGCCGAGCCCATCGACGACGAATCGTCGATTGATGCAGAGCCCACCGAAATCCCCGTCGTGACCATTACGCCCGAACCGATTATCGAACCGACGGCTGAAACAGTGGTCCTCACCCCCACCATATCGCTCGAAGAAGGCATCGGCATTACCGATACCACCACGCTCACCGATACGACCGTGTTGACCGACACCATTGACCCCGGTGCAACCACGCCCGAACCGACGGCTGAACCCGAGGCCGAGAGCACACCCGAACCGACCATCGTCAGTTCTGGTATAGAGCCGACGCTCATCCCTGCCCCGACCGAACCCGTCGGCCTGCGTGTCTATGCCGTCGAGCCTGGTGATTCGCTCGGTTCGATCGCCGACAAATTCAAGGTAACGACCAAGCAAATTATGGCAGTCAACCCGTACCTGCAGAATCCCGATTCACTCCTTGTAGGACAGGAACTTAACATCCCATGAGCACACCACCATCAATCACGTGTCACTACTCGATCCGCGACGGACTCGCGTCTGCAATCCTCTACCAGGGGAGCACAGTCAAACATCGCGTCTATCAACTCGTCGCACTGGCTATTTTTTTCTTTACCATCTATCAGGCCTATCGCATCGGCTTTACGTCGAGTCAATTACTGCTGTATGCGATTGCACTCTTGCTCTTTATTGATCCAGTGCCTTTGATAATGATGACCGTGACACGGCTCAGCCAAACAGCACGGCCCGCTACGTTTGCGTTTGACACCGATGGTATCGTGGTCACCGTCGGTGATCGCAGTACCACCCATCGCTGGCAGAAGTTCACCAAACTCATCGAAAACAAACACTATATCTTGCTGGTCCATGCGCCTTGGGGCTACCTCGTCATCCCGACCGCGGTACTCAGCGCAAGTGGCCACGAACAAACCCTGCGCGACTTGATTGCCTCATCCCTCCGGGTCACACCATAATGAAATATCCGTGGCTCTTTTTGCTCCTGGTCGTGTGCATGTTGTTGGTGTTGTATGCCGCCGCACAACGCGTCATCCAAGTCATTGACGGCACTCCACAGACCGCGACCACGGAGCAACCAGCCACCCCACAGTCACCGGTCGTGACGCCGCAGACCGCAACAGCAAGCCCCGTGCGCCCGAGCGCGACGGCGGCTTTTTCACCGACATCCGCTGCATCCCCACGCGCATCTACGCCGACACCCAGCACCGTTTTTTCCCCTACCCCCATACCGACCGCCGTCAGCGCTGCTGTACAAGGCTACATCGCCTACCGCGTCAAAGATGGTGAGTCGCTGGCCGACATCGCCGCCCGCGCGGGGAGCGACGCCGCGCTGATCCGCGCATACAACCGCTTCGATGGCGAGGTACACGCGCAGCAACCGCTTATCATCCCGCAGACCGACCGTGCCAGCGCCAGCATCTCATCGCAGTCCATCATCGTGCAACGTGGCACCAAGAACGCTGCTGTGGCATTGACCCTCGACGCCGGCGCGAGTGCTGCGCCGACCACCGCCATCCTCGATACATTGGCAGCACGCGATGTGCAGATTACGTTTTTTTTGTCGGGTGATTGGATTGTGAATAATCCCGAACTCACCCGGCGCATCATTGCTGACGGCCACGAGGTGGGCAACCATAGCGTGTCGCACCCGGATTTCCGCCTCATCAGCGATGAACAAATCGGGGTCGAACTTGACGGTATGTCGGACGCACTCTTTGCTGCGGCCGGGGTACGTCCTGCACCCTACCTGCGACCACCCTACGGCTCATACGACGAGCGTGTCTTGCGGGCGGTCATCGCACGTGGATACTTGCCCATTTTTTGGACGCTCGATAGTCTCGATGCCTTCGGCGAAGTCAAAACAGCAGACTATCTTGTCGATCGACTCACCAATACCCTCTCTGACAGCAAGCGCAATGGCGCCATCCTGCTCGCCCATTGCGGCAATCAGACGACCGCCGATGCGTTGCCACGCATCCTCGACCGTTTTGCCCAAATGGGTATCTTGGTGACGACACTCTCGGATGTTCTTTGAGCATATCGACGGTCTCTGTATGTTATTTGTGTAAATTGTTTCTCCACTCGTGAGAAATTTCTTTTATAATGCATCTCAATGATGATCTATAGGTGAATTATGACCGAATCATTCCAACGCCCGAAAGAAATGGCCACGGCATATGAGCCCACGCTCGTCGAACAACGACTCTACCAGTGGTGGGACGGCAAAGGCTTGTTCCAACCGTCGCAGAACACTGATAAAAACCCATTTGTGGTTGCAATGCCCCCACCAAATGTCACGGGCGAGCTCCACATGGGCCATGCGATGTTTGTCACGCTCGAAGACGTGATGACGCGTTGGCAACGCATGTGCGGCCACCCAGCGCTGTGGATCCCGGGCACCGATCACGCCGGCATTGCCACGCAGCTCCAGGTCGAGCGCGCACTGGTGCGCGAGGGTACCTCACGGGCAGCAGTCGGTCGCGTAGCATTCGAAAAGCGCACCTGGGAGTGGAAGGAAGAATTCGGCGGCAAAATCACGCAGCAGCTTCGCCGCATCGGCGCGTCGTGCGACTGGTCGCGTGAGCACTTCACCCTCGACCCCGATTTGTCGCGGGCCGTGCGCACTGCCTTCAAAAAACTCTACGACGACGGCCTCATCTACCGCGGGACGCGCCTGGTCAACTGGTCACCCAATCTGCAGACCGCTGTATCGGACCTCGAGGTCGAATACGAAGACCGCGATGTGCATATGTGGCATATTCGCTACCCCATCGCCGGCGACTGGACCCCAGGCGCATGGGCTTCGGGGAGCTGGTCAGCCGGCGCAACCCAATACATTACCGTCGCTACCACCCGCCCCGAGACATTGATGGGCGACGTCGCCGTCGCAGTGAACCCGACCGACGAGCGTTATGCCCACTTGATTGGCCAGTTCTTGGTGTTGCCGGTGGTCAATCGCCGCATCCCCATCGTGGCCGACGAGCATGCCGACCCCACCTTCGGCACCGGCGCGGTCAAAATCACGCCTGCCCACGACCACAACGACTATGCCGTTGCGCAGCGTCAGAACCTGCCGATGATCAATATCCTCAACCGTGATGCCACGCTCAACAGCGAGGCTGGCCCCTACAACGGCACCGAACGCTTTGCAGCCCGCAAAGCGGTATTGGCCGACCTCGAAAAAGAGCAGCTCCTGGTGGCCACCCTACCCCATCGCATGTCGGTGGGCATCAGCCAGCGTGGCGGCGAGGTTATCGAGCCACTGTTGTCTGAACAATGGTTCGTCAAAATGCAGCCATTGGCCGACCTGGCGCTGGCTGCGGTCAAAAGTGGCGAGACCAAAATCATCCCCGAAAACTTTGGCCGCGTCTATGACAACTGGCTCGACAACATCCAAGACTGGTGTATCTCGCGCCAGCTCTGGTGGGGTCACCGCATCCCCGTCTGGTACGGTCCAAATGGCGAGATGATTGTCCCTGGTCCCGACGAACCCGATCCGACCGGCCCTGGCATCATCCAAGACCCCGACGTGCTCGACACCTGGTTCTCGAGTGGATTGTGGCCCTTCTCGACCCTCGGCTGGCCCGACAACACCGCCGACTTCCAGCGCTTCTACCCAACCCAGGTGATGGAGACCGGCTACGACATTTTGTTCTTTTGGGTCGCCCGCATGATGATGCTGGGGTGCTACCTGACCGGCAAGGCGCCGTTCCACACCATCTATCTGCATGGCCTGGTGCGCGACAAAGACGGCCGTAAAATGTCCAAAACCTACGGCAACGTGGTTAACCCGCTCGACATCATGTCGCAGTTCGGGACCGACGCCCTGCGCTTCACCCTGGCGACCAGTAGCTCGCCCGGCCAAGATTTGAACCTCAACCCCGAGCGCATCGAATCAGGCCGCAACTTCGCCAACAAACTATGGAACATCACCCGCTTCGTACTCGGCCGATTCGGCGACTGGAAGCCCAATAGCACCCACATCGTGACCGGCAACTGCCTACTGAACTACCCGTACACCGTCGCCGATCGCTGGATCATGTCGCGCTACCAACAGGTCGTCGCCGACGTCGATCGCCTCATGACCGGCTACAACTACGGCGAGGCCGGCCGGCAGATCCAAGACTTCATCTGGAACGAATTCGCAGACTGGTACGTCGAAATCGCCAAGGGACAGCTCGACGGCGACGACAGACGCCAACTGTTGACCCGCGAGGTGCTGTTCACCGTCCTCGAAGGCTCACTGCGCTTGTTGCACCCCTTCATGCCCTTCGTCACCGAAGAAGCCTGGCAATACTTGACCGGCCGCGTCGACCAAGACACCCAGGCTGACTCGCTGATGGTGGCATCCTATCCACAGCCCGATTCGTCACTGCGTGATATCCAGGCCGAACAGATTATCTCGACCCTGCGCGAAATCGTCATCGGCATCCGCAACGTGCGCTCGGAATACAAAGTCGAACCTGCCAAGTTTGTTGCTGCCACAATTG
>JBFYTT010000090.1:0-3351 GCA_041300425.1 Roseiflexaceae bacterium | reverse complement strand
ATTCACCGGTGTAAAAACATCGTACCAAGCGGCAATGTCTTCGGTCTGGTATTGGCTCACCAGAGTAACGGTGGACCCTGTCGTGACATACGAATCGAGTTCACGGATCACCAACGGTGTCCGCCAGTTCCAGCCGAGGATTAACGTATGTTCAGGCTTTGCTTCTTCTTTTTGGGCAGTAGAAAAGGCTTGCTCATTAACCGTTGCGATGGGCTCATCGGTATATTCAATCGCCGAATCATCGGCCGCAATAAACACCAGTGCGTCTTCTTCGGTCAAAAGGCGATCGTGAGGGGGATTGAGGACTGCTGGTTTGCCGTTGGGAACAATCCCAATCACGGTCGATGTCGGATAATGCAGCAACACATCGCCGAACGATTTGCCCACCACCGCAGGTTCATGGCGGAAGTACATTTCGTCGCCGCCAAAATCCAACAATTCGGTGTAGATAGTCGACAGGCCAGACTGCCGACAGGTCTGCGCTGTGATGCGGGCAATCATTTCGCCCGTGACAATCAGCTCCACCTCATCACGACCCACAATGCGTGCCACGGCGACATTTTTGGGGTCGTTGATTTCTGCAACGATATGGTAGGGCGCACTGCGTCGCAGTGGGTCGTTAATAATCGCCAACAATGTTTTGACGACATGGATATCTGGGTTATCGCTTTCGGGTCGCAACACAATGATCGCTTTTGATGCTTGCAAGTTCGCCATCGCGAGTGCAGTCGGCTCCATCGTACTGCCACTGCGACATACGATACGCGTCGTTTCACGTACGGGGACGTGTTCTTGGAGCAGATCGTACATTTCGGTCGCATCTTTGTCGGCCATGATGACCAGCACCGCCCGCGGTTTGCTCGCATTGGCGCTAATCAGCTCCGAAACGACCGTGTAGACCTGCTCGCTCCAGCCCAGAATCACCGTATGGTCGGCTTCGACGACGCGGGACTTGCCCTTGCGCATGATTGCGAGGCGCGCTTCGAGGCCCGAATTAATGACACCGATTAACGCACTGAAAATAAAAATACCTCCAATGGTGACCAACAACATCATGAACAAAAACTCAAACGAACCTTCGTCCCCAGCCATCGTGCCAGAGTCAAGGGCACGCAGAAAGGCCATCCACGTGACTTCACTAAAAGAAAGGCCAGGTCTTAGTTGGAAAATTGCAACTATCGTAGCGGTCACCACAATGACTGCAATGGACGCAATTGCCAACACACCTATGAGTGCACCGGTACCCTTGGCAAGGATGTTATCAATCTCATAACGGAGCTTTTCGGAAAAGGTCGGAGTAGACATAGTGACCTCTATTCAGGTGTGCACATCTGTGTAAGCAATCTTAGCAACATTAGCTGATTTTTACAACACCAGGACCAACCTAACCGGACTGTGGGCAGGTTAGTTGCCAGAATTCAATGCAAGTATTGCACTTACAATGGAACAAAATCGGTTTGATTTTCATCAATACTCAAGAATGTTCAGTGTGGGGGTGCTATGCGCGTTGTGTACTTGTTCCTTGCAATCAGTCTCGCTTTCGGCACGTTCGGTGTTCACACACACCCCGTCAGTGCCGCTGCGCCCACTGTACTGACTGCGATTGCAACGGCAAATTTCGCCACATATCGCAACGATATTGCCAAAAAACTCACCACCCTCCGTGGTATGAGTGATGTCATGAGTGTCGCAACCTTCGATACCCTCCGTTCAACGCCTACCAACGCGGCGTATATCGCCCAGCTTGCGTTCATCGATGCATATGGCGTCAGCACCCTCAACGCCCATGCAAAACCAGCGGCCAACAAGCCGTTTTTGCGCTGGCTGTTTACGACGTCGGATGTCATCCCGATGCTCTTGCAGGGAGGGACACCCACTGCTGCCAAAAATGCGGAAGCACTGGCGATCTTGCAGCGAATCTGGACGGCGGATCCGGCATCGCGCAGCGGCATGCTCCGTAAACTGGCAATGGCTGTTGCGTTGAGCAATGCCTCCCCCGTTGACACCGGCTGGTACCGCGTCAATAGTAGCGGTGTGGCAGAGATCATCGATCCGCTTTCGCGCTACCGAAATTATAAGAATGCACGGGCAGCCAAAAAGCTCTACGCAGGTTTCGACGGGTTATCGATTTGGCACCTGCGCATGGTGGTCGGCGCATGGGCACGCGATGTCGATCTCGATTGGCTGCGTACGACCTATGCTGGACCACATTCGGTGGTGAACGAGGCCGGAGTAACCCGAACCTTCACGACTACCTATACCCGCTCAAACATCGGCGATAGTGGCTATGAACTCGAATACCGGGATGAAAACATCGGCGGTGGCAGCGTACAGAGCGGTTCGCTTGTCTTTTATGGGCCAGATGCAGACATCGAGCGCGTCCTCAAAGTAGGCGGCGTGTGTGGCGCAATTGCCAAATACGGTTCGACGGTTGCCCAGGCATACGGCATACCAGCATTCCCCGTTGGTCAACCCGGTCATGCTGCGGCATTTATAAGCAATGCACCAGGTGCTTGGGTGATGCACAACGACATATATGGCATGGGGGCGTCGTTCTATCACGACGGTACGATGATTCCGCTTATGTCAGAGACGAATGAACCCTTCCTCGATCCAGATTACGGTTTGGGAGAACGAAACTTTGCCCCTGCCTACGTGTTGCTGTATGAGCAACTCAGCGGCCCGCGCGCGACAAGCTTCGCCCGATCAGAATGGCTCCGATGGGCAGCCCGTGGGGTTACCAGCGCACCGATTCGCCAGCGCCTGCTTGCCCTGGCCGTTACGGCCGAACCACTGAATGTGATGGCGTGGCGTGATCGTATTGTTTCTGCCAATGCGAACCCACGCACGACCACGACGCAGTGGCAGAGCATGCTTACCGGCATCGCAACGGCTTTTGCAGGTCAACCACGGGTCCTCAGTGAGCTTGCAGCGCGAATTGAGCCCAAGCTCATCGGGGCCACAACGCCGGATGCAACAAAAGCTGCCTACGTTGGTGCCCTGTATCGGCGCTACGACGCCATACCTGCTACCAGCCAACACGCGGCGATGCGCGATGTGATTTTGGCTGCCTTGCCCGAATGGATGCGCGCATATCTGCCAGCACCGACCGTGAGCATCCGTTTCTCGGGAGAAAACGCCGGGACCATCGTCGGTTTTAAATCCGGCATGGCCTACAGTGTCGATACAGGGGCGCACTGGACCGTGCCCGCCACCGAATCATTCCAGATTCCACTGGCTCAGCTGAACACCCTCCAGTCAACCGGCACGCTGCTCGTCCGTAATCGATACAGCACGTCGACGGATCCTGCCCGTGCAGCGGCACTCGGTGTCACGGCGAGCCCGAATGCC